>JAGLIU010000220.1 GCA_023142805.1 Candidatus Omnitrophota bacterium
ATCTTATAACCAATTTAAGTCTTGGCGCGTCATTATTAAACAAAACTGAACTGGGCGCGCTTGATAATAGATTTTTTGTAAATACCGCGATTGCCAGTTTACGAAAAACGAATAAAGTTTCGATATTTCTTAAAAATGTCGGTGTTTCAAAAGAATTTATCGGAAATTTGGAGAGAATAAACGATACCGCGGTGACAGATCTTTTCCGGAAAATATTGTCTGAAAGGTCGGGAAGTGTTGATTATAGTGATGTCGAACAAAATAGTCTTGGTTTTATCCTGCAAGCGGCGCAGATGAAAGCAAGCCCGGGTAATGAGAGAGAATTGAGTGATGTGATGAGTAGTTTGGGTATTGTGTCTGATAGGGAAAGGATATTAGAAGTATTCGCGGTGATTTCAAACAGGGCTAAAGGACACGAAGTTATTAACGCCGTAGCCGATATTCTGGTAGATAAAGCGGGAAGTTTTGATCTTAAAAACGAGGGCAAATATATTGATCGTATTGTCGCTGCCGCGGTTTTAAGAACAAATAATGTGGATGTATTCGCGGGTGTGCTTAAGGATTTTGTGAATAACGATGTTCTGGAAGACATTAAAGCGAAAGGTCTTCATGCTGAAGTCGCGGAAATATTGTTAACCCCGGACAAGAACGGCGATCTAATTAAGAGTTCAGGGGATCAACAAAAAATTAATAACGGAATAGCCAAATATCTTATGCAAAGCGCGAAGACTGTTGAGGATATGCAGCAGTCGGCTGAGAAGTTTTTTGGAAAGAGAGTGTCTAAAAGGTTCAACGCGATAATAGAAACCATGAAAGGAACTTCTGAATTTGATAATTTCTGTGAGATGATCCAAAAATCATTATTAGTGACCAATAATCTGACGAATCTCGAACATATGCAGTGGATGGAACGTTTAGCTTTAGCGTGTAACGCTAATAAGCTTGAGACTCTGAAAGCGGCAGGACTGTTGTTGACAGAGGAAGTAGACGCTGTCAGGCAATGGAGAAAAAGGCATGGAGAGGGTGACCGTAACGATTGGATGGATGTAGCTGAAAATGTTACAGGGTTGGGGGTCGCTCCGAGTCAAACGTTTGTTGAAAAAGTATTAAAACGATTAACCCCCGATCGGTTGAGCTCAACGGCAGGGGTGTTAGGTGCTAAAGATGCCAGTATAGAAAGTATCGCGGAGAAGCTTGTCGAGGTTATGTCAGAGGTGGATATTTTTACTAAAAAAGCGAGAATGGCTCTGCTGGATAAAGTGTTAGGAAGTAAACATCTGAATATTCGTATGGAAATGAGTGTCGGATATAAAGAAGGTATAACAGATGAAAAATCATTGGAAAAATCGGCGGGTATGGAGAAACTTGCCGTAAGAAAATTCCTGGCGCGTCAGATTAGAATAGTTGCCGAGGTTGAAACAATATTTAAGGAATTACAGTATTCGGAGAATATAACGGATGGAACACGGCAAGTTATGGGAGATACTCTGCGGCATGCCGCTAAACAAAAGGATAAATTGCTGGCTATAGAACTTTTCAAAGATCTGGGAGCTTCCAGGCTCAGAGAAGTTATGGAGGACTCGGAAGGCCGAATTAGTAAAATGTACATAAACACCGCGGATAAAAGGTACATAAGCACTTTTGTAAGAAAGGAACATATCAAAACATCGGATGTAAACCGGTATTTAGAGTCAGGTAAAGACGCCGAAGTGCTTTCAGAAATAGAAAAATTTGGAGAACAGAAAGATAAGCGTGCCCGGATGGAAAAACTTTACGAAAAAGTTTATGGAAGAACGGCCAAACAAAGAGCTTTCAAAAAATCCGGCAAGACAGCGGAAGTTGTCGGAGATATCGGACTCATAAGAGAAGCTTTCAGGACATATGACATGGAATTGTTAAAAGAGCTTAGCAAAAAGATCGGTGTAACGGGTTTGCCGGTAGGAATAGCGGCTAAAGTGATCTTTGCCATAAGGGGTTTCCGGGCTAATAACAGTGATTTACAGGGGCAGTTAGTGTTGATGGAAAAAGTCCATAAAAAGCTGTTAAAGAGTATACGTGAAGAGAAAAAGAAAGA
>JAGLIU010000221.1 GCA_023142805.1 Candidatus Omnitrophota bacterium
CTTACAGGATTGAACATTAATAACGTGGTTGGGGAAATAAGTACTTTGAAAATGGATCTTTTAGGTTCCAAGATCCTGGAAATAGATGAAAATCTGGTTGAGATCGGTTCAAAAAAAGCTGACCTTAACTTTAGCGGAATTTTTTTGAAAGATATAAACACAAATATTAAGATGTTTAAAGAGAATAAGCTCCTTGATAAAAATATTTTTTATGAAGAGAAAAAACAGACGGAGGTTTCGGCAGAAAAGGAAACCAAACCGTTCAAAGGAGTAATTCCCGCGTCTATTATGCAGGTGTTAGTTGAACAAAGTAATTTTGTATTTCCGAAGTTCACGAAAAATTTCAAATTCTTTTTTCCTAAGATAAAACCCTGGGGGTTTACCGGAACCCTTGTTTTCTGGACCGCGGTTTTGAACGCGCTTGGATCGTGGACGTTTGGGTTTATTACTTCAGACCAGATGATAGCTGTTATACAAACCGCCGCGCTTGCGGGGACAGTACTCGCGGCGGCGGCTTTGTTGTATAGAAAATTTCTCGCGAAAATAAAAAACGGTATTTATGTAGACGAGCGTTTCGCGGATACTGATCGTTTAAGCCAAAAACTGAGGGTATTTACCGCTTTTAGGGCGCATAGTAAAGATCGTCCTGAGGTAATCGTTGTAGACGATATGCAAAGTTTGACGTCGGAAGTGTTTACGAACATGTTGTCAGACAGATCGGATATTGGGGAAGAAGAACGGCGCGAGGCGAAGAATATTTTCCATTTAATGGGGAGATGGTTCGACAGAAATGATAATATTCTATATTTAAAGGTTGTTCCGCGTGTCTTTTTTCAGGATATTCTCACGGGTAAAGAGAGATATGTCAACAACGCGTTGTATGATACCACTAATAATATCTTTATCCACAAGAACGCGGCCAAAAGTTCTGAATTGGGATTTGGACTGGTTATCGCGCATGAAAGAGGAAAAAGGGCTTTTTTTAATAATAAACTTTTTGTAAAGTTCCGGGGACTGATAGCGGCAGAGTTTACAGGCAATCTGTATGAACTGGTTTTCTTATTAGGCTATTTTGCGCGTTTTCTCAGAGGCAATATAAAACAGAATATAGCTATCGCCGTCGGAGCGTTTTTAAGCGTACAAATATTTGTTATCCTGGGTGTGCCGTTTTTTTCAAACCTTTTTATTGCTAGTATTGTCGTAACGCTGACATCTGTTGGTATCCTTTTGGCGTTTTTCTTGAAATGCGTTATTCGCGCGAATCTGCTCTTAGGCTCTTTACCTATGCGATTTTTTAACGTGATCAACGCTGTGGGGAAGGGTGTTGTCAGGGAGATGCAATGGAGAGCGCTTACGCGGGAACTTAAAGAAAAAGCGGAGATGGAAAAACTGATAATGGAAGAATCTGCGGATAGGCCGGGAATTATCCGCAAGATAGTTCGGATCGTACTACTCATCCCTGTGTTCCTGTTCTTTCCGTCTGAAGCTTTCGGAGCGGGCGGAATTTTTGTCAAGACCGGATTGGACGTATTAATTAACATTTTGCCTCTATGGGGGATTGTCGCTATAGGTGCTTTGATCACAGGAAAATATATTATATCCACACCGTCGAAAACGTCACCCGTGGGCGGAGCGTTAAAAGATATAGACATAGGCGCGGGCGATGAGGACGCGGAAAGAGTACAAGATAAGGTTATGGAAGAATCGAAGGATAAGACCGTGGTATCTGCTGAAATACCTCCGGTACCGGTTGTTCCCGAAATTGATCTAGCCGGGGTCCTTGTCGATGAGCTTTCGGGTTTGTCCAGGCTGAAAGAGATCATGCCAAGGCTGGAAGGAGTCGAACTTGACGTTTTGAAAAAAATGGAAAAAATGGTCAGGGGCGCCGATACGCTTCTTCTCCGCGCGTTGTGGATCAAAGTCGTCTCACATTTTGCCCGGGAGTTATTTGGTAACATCAGGCCGGGAGAACACGCGAGTGTCCTTCTTGTACCTTTTTACGGAACAGACCTCGATATGATCTCGCAGCAAAAATTATTAACCGAACCAAAATTCGGGATCCAGAGAGCTCTACGGGATTATGCCAAAGTTCATGTGATCTATTACATGGCCGACCTAAAGGGTGCCGCGCTGAAGCTTCAGATAGAGGAAAAAGTAAAAGAGATCATGAACCTGAATGGGTTCACTGAGGCAAAAGGAAAAAAGGATGATCCTTTGGCGAGGGTGATCGCGTTTGTCGAGGGAGACGAGAAGAATAGAGAGGCGCGTGATCATATAGAGCGGATCCTTTCCGGATCTGATCTGTCTCAAAACAAGATTACCGGTGTGGTATCCGGGGCCTTTAGGCCTGAAATGGAAACCGAAAGGTTCTCTCTGGGATTTCTTACGGAATTCGGTGTGGGACTGATGGAACGCGACAGAGTAAAAGGTGAAAAGGAACTGCTGACAAAGATCGATAAAGCATTGAGTGACATGCTTCTGAGCATGGTCAGTAACCCGGAACAATTCGAAGGGTTAGCACCGGAAAATATTATCGAAGGTTTGCTTAACGGAATGTTTTGTATGCGTATCGCAAAAATAAATTTCCAGGAAATGCGGGAACTTATGGAAGCGGAAAAAGCGATACGAGTGTCATTGTAAAATTCGACCTACCATGTATAACCCATATAATATTATTCAAAATAACCCATAGAAGCCCTATTTTCCCTTATTTTTGCCCTTAGGATCGAAAACGGGACTGTCCCAGCGAGTGAAACGAGCGACGTGGACTGGTTGGGTTCAAGTTACTAGTGCAACACTTTCATTGTATAATCAATTGAAAGGAGTTGCAAATGAAGAGTTATAATCGACTTAATCCCTCCGAACGAGAAGAACTAGCTTTGCAATTAGCCTTAGGGTTAACCCTAAGGCTAATTGCAAAATCACTTGGTCGTTCTCCTAGCACTATTTCTCGTGAAATTAAGCGTACTTCCGTTAATAGGCTTAATTATCGTATGCTGGAAGCCCAAAACCAAGCCGACATTAATACCCATAAACCTCGTAAAAAACGTAAGTTAAATACAAACTGTCAACTTCGTACTTTTGTCTTTGATCATTTACATACCTGCTGGACCCCGGAACAAATTGCAAAACGGCTTAAAATCTTGTATCCTGATAATATGAATATGAGAATTTCACATGAATCAATTTATTCTTATGTCTATGTTATGCCTCGAACTACATTAAAACGTGAAATTGTAGCTTGTCTTAGACGTAAACATAAAAATAGACGCTCTCGCAAAGGACAATCTAAAACCGGTCCCATTCAAGACTATCTCAGCATAGAAGAACGTCCGGCTGAAGTAGCCGATAGAATAGTTCCAGGTCACTGGGAAGGAGATTTAATTATGGGACATATGAATAAGTCTGCTATCGGCGCATTAGTTGAACGTACTACACGTATGGTTTTTATAGTTAAACTTAAGAAAAAAGATGCTGGAAGTGTTCGCAAAGCTTTTGCAGCAGAATTCAAAGAACTACCTGCTAGTTTGAAAAAGACATTAACTTATGATCAGGGGCAAGAAATGGCACAACATAAACTTTTTACCAAAGATACTGACATTCAAGTTTATTTTGCACATCCACATTCACCGTGGGAACGTGGAACTAGTGAAAATACAAATGCTTTAATTAGACAGTTTTTTCCAAAAGGTACAAATTTTTTAAGAATATCAAAAAAACGACTTAAAGAAGTTCAGGATCTATTAAATGACCGTCCGAGAAAAATACACGATTTTTATACTCCACATGAGGTTTTTAGTAAACTGTTGCATTAGCAACTTGAATTTGCCCAGTCCACACGCTTCGCTTGGGACAGTCCCGGTTTTTTT
>JAGLIU010000222.1 GCA_023142805.1 Candidatus Omnitrophota bacterium
GGGGATCAAATCCGGGGTTCCGGGATCCAAGAATAATAAAAACATTCTACAAAGAAAAAATCAAATCTCGTTAAGTTTAGAATCAAGATTTGACCCCTTTTCAACCCTATCCGTTAAGATCAATATGCTTACCAGCTTTTTATTGACTTAATTAACAACTTGCACTATAATAACGTAGTAATGTTAGTCAGAATAGAAGGTTATCCTTATTCAGTAATATCAGAATTGCGAAAAATGAGAAAATTTAAAAGACTTATAATTTTTAAAATTGCTATTTGTTATATAGTGCTGCTCGGGATGCTTATCTCACCCGTCACTATACATAAAGGCAGAGGTGTATGCTCCCCCGTAACAGATCTTCTCCAGGTCCAATCAATATTCGCACCCATAGCCGACAAAGACCTGACGGGAACAACACTATTAGAAGCGTCATTAAGATGCGTATGGAACCATTTCCCCGACATTAAAGAAATAAACACACCGCTCGTACACCGTATCAACGGATCAAGAATAGAGCTGAAGTTTAAAGAAAACAAAAAATTCAATAAACAGGAAGACTTGTTAATAGATTGTTCTTTAAAACCCTCCGGTAAAGAAGGCATTATAAAATATCAAGCCGCTATAAACCCGGTGACCGGAATAATACAATTTTTCCCCGAAAAAGACAGCTCTGCCAATGTTCCGAAAAAACACACACCCCCCGGGCTTAAGAAACTGAACATAGAAGGCACCTTCTCTTCTGTCCTCGAGATAAACCCCGCATTGTTAGCCCTGATGCATAAAGAAGACAAAAAAAACATAGAACAAATACTTTCCAGCGAAGAAAAAACCCTGCAAAACCTCGCGTCCGGCTCTTTGTCAGGAAAACTTGTTTTGGAAAAAGGCGATGAAAAAGAAGGCAGAACCGTATACTTCAAGCTGAAACAACCCGTACAATACAACGATAAGAACATAACAATACTGCGGCTGAAAGGCGTCCGTCCCAGGGTAAATGACTCCGGTAATCTGATCCCCTACGATAAGGGTAAAGGTCACGTCCGGAGGATACTTAAAATAAATGAAACCGGGAATATTTATGTAACCCCGGGGGATAAAAACATAGCGCCCGCGGGAACAATGGATTATTCTAATATCGAAAAAGAGTTTCAAACAATGGCAAACATGCAAAACCAACAGAACGTTGAAACCGATACCCCCGTCGGTTTCGGGAAATATACCGCTCTGGACCTTAACGGAGAAGGAACCGGATACATACTAGCCGGGCTGGAAGAACTTGACCTACGGATATCGTCAATGCCGTTCACAACGGAAAAGGGAATATTTCTGATTAATAACGCTACTAAAAATCCTGTTTATGAATTTGACGAAAAAGAAAGATTATCTTTATTCGAAGAAATAGGTCTGTCTCTCAGGACTTTTCATAATAAAGGTTATTTCCACCGTTACCCTCATTGGAACAATATAGGTGTTAT
Source organism: Candidatus Omnitrophota bacterium (assembly GCA_023142805.1). Classification (GTDB taxonomy): domain Bacteria; phylum Omnitrophota; class Gorgyraeia; order Tantalellales; family Tantalellaceae; genus JAGLIU01. Next base: position 1,473 of record JAGLIU010000222.1, read on the forward strand.
TAAAAAAAACGGCGTTTTCAAAGTCATACTACGTGACCTTGAAACTACCATCAAAAAAACAGAGCAGGATTCGGTCCGTTACTCCGCGGCTCTCCGTTTTCTTGACATAAGCAGGATCCTCCATGACCTTCAACTCAAAGAAGAAGGGTATTCTTCCAGAAAGTACGGGCACATAAATTTTTCCGATCTTATTCTGCCCTTTCTGGAAGGCTATTTCCACGACCTGGACCATCTGAGTCTAGATTTTATCGAAATGTACATGCAATGTATGAAAAAAGACGTGATTCATCCTGCTTTCGGCGAAACCTTCGGTTTTTCCATCAGGATAGGCCGGCTAATGGATTCTTATATGAAAGGAACTTTAGACATCGCGGAAGAAGAAACTCTATCGGAACAACATCCCTACTTTGGAAAAATACTGGCAAAGCTGTACTCCCTGGAAAAAAGTCTTGATACAGTCGATACTCTCACAAAAATTGATCCTATTGCCGCTGCATTTGAAAAAAAACTGAAATCGGAAGAAGCTTTATCAACAGGTATGATCGCAAACATAGAATCCATACTCCTGACAAAACCCGTTATCCTGGCTTTTGACAACAATATCGCGGCCCTTCAGTCAGCATCCCCCTTATCCGTCTTTAAAGAACTGGAAAAACTTAAAAAACAGAACAAGTTCCGTAAAATATTCAAGAACCTTATAATAATAGATTCCGGATCCCCGGAAAACCTGATCCGGAAAATTCAGTCTGAATCCCATAAATTCACCGATATTAATAAACCTGAAGTATTCATATTCTCATTAATAAATGAAAAAGAAAAATTCGCGGGTATCGCCTCCTCCGAAAACGTCCATGCCGCGTATATAAACGAACAGGACTTCCCCCTTCATTACAGAGACCATTACTATCCGCTTGTCGATATAGTCGCGCTAGTTTTAAGTAAATATATCGACCCGGAGATCTTCACCGCGCGGATGATTTCGGATATCGTAAAAAAACTGAACATAAACCTCGGCCCCATAGAAGAAGATAAGATCGGTTCTCTCATATTCACCCTCATACCCAAAGCAAACAAATTATCCAGACAGAAACTGATAAACCGCTATGCAGCCTTGAAACGCCTCCTTTCGGCCGCGTAATCAACACAATAAAAGGTCAGGATTTGGAATCAGCCTGACCCCTTTGCTTCTTCCTATATTGCCCTGTTACTACCTAATCGTAATCCCGGAATCCTGCGAAGACTTTCCCCTTTTCGTCATCCCGGAGTTTGAACTTAT
>JAGLIU010000223.1 GCA_023142805.1 Candidatus Omnitrophota bacterium
AAAAACATAGGAGCAACGCCCTGCCCCTGCATACTCGGGATGTTACTCTCCCCCTACACAAAGAGAGAGGTCTAACTTTCTTGCTTGACTTTAGTAAAAGCTTATGATACTATTGCATTCAAGATGAAAAAAATAGCATTTTGCAATCAAAAAGGCGGAGTAGCTAAAACCACATCGGCTCTGAATATTGCGGCCTACCTGGCTTTAAACGGCAAAAAAACACTTCTTATTGACATGGATCCGCAAGCTAACGCGACAAGTGGTGTCGGTATTAATAAGAGCACCATAGAGCAAAGCATATACAATGTGCTTCACGAACATATTGGGTTAGAACAAGCCATTCTTCCTACAGAAATTGAACTTTTATCAATAGTCCCCTCAAATCTTCACCTCACAGGCGCGGAAGTAGAGTTAGTCAACGTTATGGGCAGAGAATATCGTTTAAAAAAAGCGATAGAGGAAATGAAAATTCACTTTGACTATATTATTTTTGATTGCCCCCCCTCTTTGGGACTTTTAACTATAAACGGCCTTACTTCCGCAAATTCGGTTATAATTCCGATACAGTGCGAATATTATGCCTTAGAAGGATTGGGACAATTGATGCATACCCTTAATCTTATCAAAGAGAATCTCAACCCTGCCCTGGAAGTAGAAGGTGTATTAATGACATTAGCTGATTACAGAACAAACCTGACAAAAGAAGTTATTGATGAAGTTAAAGAATATTTTGAAGACAAAGTTTACAAAACAATTATTCCCAGAACGGTAAAGCTTACAGAAGCTCCCGGCTTTGGAAAACCAATAGCCTTGTATGCTGAAAATTCTGTAGGGGCAATTAAATATGGAGAAGTAACCCGAGAGATCCTGGGGCTTCCACTAGGAACAGAACCTATTATAGCTAAAGAGGTTAAAATAAATTCGGAGGAAGATCATGGGGAAAAGATTGGGTAAAGGGCTGGATGCGTTAATTCCGGAAACAGCGAATAAAGACAAACAAAAGGTTGAAAAAATAAAACTTACAGATATCGTTCCTAATCCTTTCCAGCCGAGAAAAAGGTTCGGAGAGAAGAAAATGGAAGAATTAGTCTCTTCTGTCAAAGAGAAAGGTGTTATTCAGCCTATTCTTGTAAGGCCGGCTGCAAATGGGTACGAAATTATTGCGGGAGAAAGACGGTGGCGTGCCGCGCAAGAGCTTCAAATAAACGAAATTCCCGCGATAGTGAGAACCGACATTGACGATGTAAATAGTCTGGAGATATCAATAATTGAAAATATACAAAGAGAAGAATTAAATCCGATCGAAGAAGCAAGAGCCTTTCGGGAACTGAACGATAAATTTAAACATACTCTGGAAATTATAGGAACAATGATGGGAAAAGACAAGACAACTATTTCCAATAGTCTAAGGTTGCTGGGACTTTCAGAAGATATTCAATTTTATATAGAAGACGGAGATCTTTCCGCGGGACACGCGAAAGTTCTTCTTTCAGTACTTGGGGATCAGAAAAGAAAACGTATAGCAAAGACTATAATTGAAAAAGGTCTCTCTGTGAGAGAAACAGAGAATTTAGCACAAAAAACTTCAGGGAAAACCCCTCGAACAAGAAAAATAAAAGATCCGGAAATTTCAAGCATAGAAGAAGAACTCAGGCATAAACTTGGCACAAAAATTAATATACTACATGGGAAGAAACGTGGAAAAATAGAAATACAATATTACTCAAATGACGACCTTCAAAGATTACTGCATCTAATATTGCAATAAAGTGCAAAAATCCCCACTTTCAAGTTAAAACGAGCCCATCTAAGATAAAAAGTGAAGGTTTACAATTAAAAGTGAGACCCACTCTCCACAACTCTCCTGTAACTTTTCATATTCTAACATAAGTCGAAAAATAAAAGAAGCTTTCCAGTTTGACTCTAAAAACAACATAAAAATCTTTTCAAAAATAACATAAATGGGATAATGTGTTCTATTGTTGTGAATTTCTCTTTCAAAATGGGGCCCACTAGAGGAAAATAGCGCAAGAAAAGTCTGGACTCTCCCTTTAGTTCGCAACCTTTTAGTTCTATAACTAAAAGCATAAAGATTTACGTTTTTGTGCCTGGAGCGAAAACGTAACCCGTAAATGTATTACTATAACTTTTACTTGACCCAGTAACTTCTACGTGCTAAACTGCAATAGTGTTAGTTTAATAAATAGCCATATGATGCAGGTTTGAGAGGGAGATACGTATAATAAGGCGAATAATATGACAAAGAAAAAGAACAAAAGAAAATTGTTGGTTAAAGTGGTGTCAATACTGCTAATTTTTGTTTTTAGTATTAGTACGATTGCGTGGTCTTTTCCAAGTTTGGGAGAGATCAAAGTGACTCAGGGTGAAACATTGCAGGTTCCGTCTATTTTTCACCCCATAACAAAAATAACAGGAGAAAAATACGAAACACAGATACGGATCGAAATAGCGATAATTCTCGCGATGATCATAAAGAATAAAGACGCTGTTTATCCAATATTGAACGCGGAATTAAATAAATGGTATGGGAATCCGCTCAACGAAAAAACAAAAAAAGCGCTGAGAGTGATATCTAACCCCAAAGAAACTTCTGAGGGTACGGAGCTCAAGGTTGAAATTGAATTCGGGAATAAAGAAGAAGAACAGTTTAAGATTTTATTAAAACGTAAAAGTGTAGAAGATATTCAGAAAGGTGAAAACAACATAAGGATCATTTTTCTTCAGAAAGAAAGACATACAAAAAAAAGCAAGAACGAAAAAAACGAAGCGGGAAAAACAAAGAACAATATAGATATTGAAAGATTATATAAAAAAGAAGCCCTTTTGGAAAAATGGCACACAAAGAATGTTGTCCAAATATGTACATGGATAGCCGAACAAGTCGGGATAAAAGAAGAAGATAAAGAACTTGTGATCAAAGCCGCGATAATACACGATATAGGGAAAAGGAGTTCTTCTTTAAAAGCACATTTTTGTTCTCCTGAAGAAATAGATAAGAACAAAAGAACAAAGGAGATAAACGGTCATATGCAGAAGTCCGTGGAGATCGCTCAGGAGAAAGGAATACCGTTAAATGAAGTGGAGAGGATACTTGTTTTAAATCATCATACTCCGGCAAGTATTCTTGAATTGGAAAATGTAAAAAATAAAAGCGAGACAGAGAAGATAAGGATATTAACACTAGCGTACATCTTAACTTTGTCAGATGCGATAGACGCGTATTACATAACTGGAAAACACAGGCCTTACAGGTGGTTAGCGCTAACTGAAGAAAAAACCAACGGAAGGATCCTGGGTTTTTTAATTGAGCATCTGGAGAAAACCGGATTTATGTTTCCCGAAGAAATGCCCGCTATAGCGAAGAGATTTTTAAAAACGAATATGTTTAAACAGATGAAAGAAGCTTCGCGAAAAAAGCCGTATTTCTGGAGCGCGATAGCGGAGTGGGAAAAACTGGGGAAATATGAGGAGTATATGGAAATTGTTTTTCAAAGGATCAAACAGACAGGAAAGAGTAAAAAAATAGAGGCGTTTATTCAATGGATAAGAGAAACGGCGGACAAGGGAGAGGAATATATGGATAAAGAAGATATAAATGCCGTCTTGAAGAAAATAAGTGAGGTGTTTTCAGAACAAAAGAAAACCCGAATGAAAAAAGGACAGGATCGAGAGAAAAAAGTTTCCGTTTTAAATTTAGATGAAATATTTGATAAGGAGAAAAGAAGGATGCCGAAAAGAAAAAATATTTCAAATCTTCAAAACATAAAACAGTTCGCTAAAACAGAATTATTAGAAAAAGACATGAAAGTGGATATTGTAATAGATACCGCGCTTCTTCAAAAAGAAGAAGAAAGTTTGGACGCGGACATAAAAACGCTTGCGCAGCTTATTATAAGTTATAGAGATATGAAGAACGTTAATTTTGTGATCGAAAAACGGGAGGATCTTTTAGACAGAAGTGATGTGACGGAAGAGATCGCGGCGGAAATAACAAATTCTTCTAAAGCGGAAGACATTCTTGAAATGGTAAAAAAAGAGATAAAAAAGTCTGCCATATATTTTAACATTGTATCCGGCAGTGAAAAAGAACTTATAAACAGAATAAATTTGGAACGGAGAGCTCCTGATAAGAAACCAATAGAGATAAATATCTGTTCTGAGAAAATTTTGGAATGGATGCAGGATAAAAATATTCCCCTTAAGAAGAATCAGTATCCTGTCGCGGTAAAAAATATTAAGGGAAAAGGTATAGGGAACGATTTTGAAACTGCCTTTTCTTTGGGGTTTATCAAGGCGGTACTGGTTCAGGCCAAACGTACTGATATTGAAACGGGAGATAGAGAGAAAAAAGCTTTTAAAGAGACAAAAAGAAAAGTAGAGGGGAAACTCAAGAAATTATATGAAGAAATTTTCCCGGGGAGGATCAAAGGAGAGGCGAATATTGATAAGATAATGGATGGTATGGTTTATAGCGAAGGGAAGTATTCGGGGTCTATGGTGAGACTCGGATTAGCGCTTGATCTAGTCTTACCAACTGTGACCAGAATAGCGGTAGATAGTATAGTGGATATATACAACAACATCCAAATCCCGGTATATTCAGTGTAATCGGTAAAGTTATTGTATTTCTCCTGGACAGATGTTACATTTTTTTGCCTGGCAAAAAAATGTAACATCTGGGGTGGATGCTGCTGCCAGAGAAGGATAGGGCAACATATTGTGGGTACCTTCGATGTGTCATTTAAAGAATATGACTCTAACGCAAGGCAAAAATCCCTCTTTCCCTCAGTCATCTGTCAGCCTGACGCAAGGCAAAAATCTCTTCTTTTTCCTGTTATCCTGAGTCAGGGTGAGGATCGCTCCCCCTCCTGTCATCCTGAGCGACTTCTGCGAAGCTTTAGCGAAGCAGAGAAGTCGAAGGATCTGGTCTAAGTTTTTCAGAATTTGGATATAAAAGTACCCGATTGTCTTGATACCACCGGGGGGGAGAAAAGACATCAGGGAGGAACGCTTGAAAGGCACGGAGTTATCATTTCATGTGGAACATTCGAAGGGCACACGGAGTAGCTGGGGTTTAAACCCCAGCTACTGATTTGTAGCTTGACATCAGGGGAGAAAAGACTTGACATAACGTGTTTAAAATAGTATGATTGTGTGGAATTAGAACCTTTTAAAATTGGTCCGGAGAGGCCAAAAAAGGAGTAAATATGAAAAATGTACATATAAAAGCCTGCTTATCGAATGATGAGAGGGCTTTTTTTTTGCCAGGATCAAAAAGTGAGGGAAAATGACAATAAAATCAAAAATACTGGATACTGAGGGAATAAAAAGAACAATAAGACGAATATCCCATGAGATCATAGAAAAAAATCAGGGGACAGAGTTTCTAGCGATCGTTGGGATAAAAACCAGGGGTGTGTATATTGCTGAAAGGATAGCGAGGAACATTGAAGAAATTGAAGGTAAAAAAGTGCCGGTAGGGGCATTGGATATAACTCTTTACAGGGATGATCTTTCGGAGGTTGCGAGTCAGCCGGTGGTTCATTCGACAGAGATAGAGTTTGATATAAACAAAAAAAAGATAGTGCTTGTAGATGATGTGCTTTTTTCAGGACGGACTGTGCGGTGCGCGTTGGATGAACTTATAGATTTTGGAAGACCTGAAAGCATACAGCTTGCGGTTCTGGTGGACCGTGGGCACCGGGAGTTACCGATAAGGCCGGATTTTGTAGGTAAAAACATACCGACAAACAAAAAAGACAGAGTAGAAGTTAGACTCCAAGAAACGGATGAAACAGAAGAAGTAGTGGTGTCTGATGAAAAATAAGGTCAAAGGAGGAAGAAGATATTGTCGATAGTCGGTGGGTGAGGATAACAGGGTACATTAAAAAAGGAAGTTTTACTTTAGACTACGAAGAACAAACTCTGTCAGCTGAAGGCTGGTCTGCTTTTGGCGGAAACTTAGAACTAAAACAAGGATAAAGAGATGAAAAAACAGAATATTATCAAATGGACAAAAAAACATTTATTAGGGATAGAGGACTTATCTCCGGAAGAAATAACCATAATTTTGGAGCAGGTAGGAGGATTTAAAGAGATTTTGGGGAGATCTATACCTAAAGTGCCTACATTAAGAGGAAAGACTATAGTAAATCTCTTTTGTGAGGCATCGACCCGAACAAGATCCTCTTTTGAACTGGCCGCAAAAAGATTGAGCGCGGATACTTTGAATGTTGCCGCTTCAACCTCCAGTTTTGTAAAAGGGGAAACTTTAAAAGATACGGCCAGAAATATAGAGGCGATGAAGATAGATATGATAATAATGAGGCATGGGTGCGCGGGAGCGCCACATTTCTTGTCTAAATGTGTGGATGCCTCGGTTATAAATGCCGGAGACGGATTTCACGAACACCCTACGCAGGCTTTACTGGATGTATTCACGATAAAAGAAAGGCTGGGCAAAGTAAAAGGGCTTAAGGTAAGTATAATAGGGGATATCGCGCACTCAAGGGATGCCAGGAGCAATATC
>JAGLIU010000224.1 GCA_023142805.1 Candidatus Omnitrophota bacterium
CGTTTTTTGTGGTCCTTCCTGTGTGTTTACTAATGTTTTTAACCCCAGATGCGAGGTGCCGCGCATGAATGAGATTAAGGGGACTGTTGTAAAAAAAGGCGCCTCAATCGGGGCGAACGCGACGATTGTATGCGGTAATTCTATCGGTACGTACGCGTTCATAGGTGCCGGTGCCGTAGTTACAAAAGATGTTTCCGATTATGCGCTAGTGTACGGTAACCCGGCAAAATTAAGCGACTGGATATGTGAGTGCGGAGAAAAATTGAATTTTAAATCGGATGAAGCGGTTTGCGATGTATGTGCTAAATCTTATCTTAAGGTGGATGAATGTGTAAAGAAAATAGAGATTATATAAAAGAAGGTATATGGTATGAGTGCTGAACTTTCAGTTGTGATACTTTGTTATAGGGCGGGCGAAAGGACATACAGTTTTGTGGAGAAGATAACGAAACTGTTAAATAGGTTTGTCTTGTCGTGGGAGATAATTCTAGTCGCGAATTATTTTGAAGATACCGGTGATAAAACTCCGGAGATCGCGAAGGAGATATCCTCGAAGAACGAAAATATAAGAGTAGTTGCGATGCCTAAAGAGGGTATGATGGGGTGGGACGCGCGAAGTGGACTGAATGAAGCAAAAGGCAAGTATATATGTCTTATAGACGGTGATGAACAGATGCCTTATAGAGATATAGTACGAGTTTATCGAAAAATAAAAAGTGGAACTTTAGATTTTGTTAAAACCTATAGAGTTATAAGGCACGACGGTATATTGAGGTTAATAATTTCATTTATATATAATCTTTTATTCGCGTTGCTATTCCCGGGGATAGAGATGAAAGACGCTAATTCAAAGCCCAAAATATTTAAAAGAGAGGCCTACAATAAGATGTTGTTAAAATCTGATGATTGGTTTCTTGACGCGGAAATTATGATACAAGCTAGAAGATTAAAGTTCAAGATCGGACAGATTCCGACAAAGTTTTATAAGTGCAATTATAGGGACTCTTTTGTTAAAGGGAATACGCTTTTTGAGTTTATCAAAAATCTGTTTTTCGCGCGGATTGAGGAGTTTTTTAAATAAACTATGAATCAGAATATTTTTATAACCGGCGCGGCCGGAAAAATCGGTAAAGAATTACTTAAAACTCTTCTTGATAAAGGTTTTGACAACATAACAGTATTGTGCAGGACGGAAGAGGAGAAATCTAGTTTTTCTGAAATGAAAATAACTCCTATTGTAGGAGATCTTTTGAATGATTATAGTTATAGTTCTTATTTAGAAGATGTTGATATGGTTGTGCATATGGCGGCTATAACACATACAAATGACATATCCAAATATTATCAGATTAATTCGGAAGCAACCTTAAATCTAATTAGTAGATGTGAGGAATACGGGGTAAAGAATTTTATTTATATCAGTACAAGGGCCATAGCACCTACCGGTGGCGCGTATAGTAAATCAAAATTGATGGCTGAAAAGCACGTTAAAGAAAGTTGTTTGGATTGGATGATAATACGTCCGGCGGAAGTTTATGGTGTCGCGGGGAAAGAGGGTGTGGATATGATCTTAAATAATATTCACAAGTTTCCTTTTGTACCGATCATAGGAGATGGTGAGTATGAAATAGCGCCGGTGCATATATCAGATGTGATCAAGGCTATAGTGAGTGTTATAGAAAGAGCGGACAGAAAATCTAGAATTTACAATATAGCCGGTCCTGAAAGTTTTACTTATAACCAATTTATTGCTAAAGTTCTGGATTTGAAGGGTATAAAAAAGAGGAAAATCAATATACCCGTGTATGTGTTCAGAATATTAGCAAAAGGGTTGGCATTAGTTTTTAAAGATAGATTTATCGCTGTTGATCAATTGCCTAGATTGCTTTCGGAGAAATCTAGTGATATATCGGTTGCTGTTAGGGATCTTGATTATAATCCGGTTAAATTGGAGGATATGTTTGATGCGGGGTAAAAATGTCTGATTTTGATAAGTTTAGTTCTGATTACGAAAATATTTTAGATAAGAAAATAAAATATTTTGGTGAAAGTACGGAATATTTTGCTGAATATAAAGCGGAATATGTTAGAAAATATCTTGGAGATGATTTTAAGGGACGGATTTTAGATTATGGTTGCGGGATAGGGCTTATTGTTAAATATTTGAAACAGTATTTTGATAAAAATAATGTGGAAATTATGGGATATGATGTTTCGTTGGAATCCACAAAAAGAGCTAATCAAGAGATGCCGGATATTGTATTTACGCATGACTTTAATAAGATTAAAAAGAACAACTTTGATGTAATAGTTCTTGCTAATGTGCTACATCATGTAAAGCCGGAAGAGAGATCTGTTTTTATACGAAAAGCTAAGAGTTTTCTCGTTAAAGGTGGACGTATCTTTATTTTTGAACACAATCCTTATAATCCACTAACAAGGTTGATCGTGAAGCTTTGTGTTTTTGATAAAGAAGTTATAATTCTTAAAAGAAAAGAAACAGTTAAGTTGCTAATTGAGGCAGGTATGAATATTTCTGAAAAAAGATATATAGTGTTTTTCCCACAGATATTAAAAATGTTCAGGTTTTTAGAACCGATTCTGGGATGTGTACCGATGGGAACACAATATTTATGTATAGGGAAGGTATAGGTGCTTAGGGTGCAGAAAATATCAGTAGATAGATATAAGGTTTTGGTTGTTGGCTTGATAATATTAGCGGCGGTTCTAATTCGTTCCTACAATATTAACGGAGCTTTATTTGATTTCAATCCGTTACGTCAAGCCGTAGGTACTGCAATAGCAAGAAATTATGCTCAAAATCCGGATGCTGAAATCCTGCTTCCCCAAGCAGATAACGCGGGAGCTTCTCCCGGATATTTTATGTTTGAGGCGCCTATATTACCATATGTCACATCGTTTTTAATCAAGACAGTTGGCATACATAACTGGGTTTTCAGGTTGCCTATTATTCTTTTATTCGGTTGTTCAGCGTTTTATTTTTATAAATTATGTTCATTAATCGTAGATTTTAGAACATCGGCTCTTGCTCTTTTATTTTATTGTATAGCTCCGATCTCTATATTGATGGGGCGTGTATTTCAAGCTGAAAGTTTCATGTTATTGGCGTTATTTTCTTCGATTTATTATCTTATACGATGGTTTAATGAAGGAAAAACACGTCATCTTTTGATAATTACACTAGCTCTTACAATTCTTGTGCTTTTGAAAATAACCAATCTTTATGTGTTTTTACTGATTGGATCACTTTTCCTTATATATAAAAAAACCAGATCAATACCTTATTTTATTTTACCGGTACTCTTTGTGTTAGCAGTTAATTTTTGGTGGTGGTTCATGCATTCAGCCGGGGTTAGAGCGGAGTTCCCTACTGAATATACTTTGATCTCCGGAGACTCTTTTTTTGGCGCGAAATATCTTTTAGCGAGAGTTAAGGAATTTTCTTTTTCTTTTAAATATTGGGCTTT
>JAGLIU010000225.1 GCA_023142805.1 Candidatus Omnitrophota bacterium
AATCAAGCGGCTTCTTCGATATACCTTTGTAACTGATTATTTAATAACAATATCTCGGTAAAACCCGTAATAGGCTTAAGTTCAAATAATAGTATTTTTACCAAACTTTCAGGATCTGATATTCTACTAAGTATCTCCTTTTCGGAAAATTCCGTAAGATTAACCTTTTTTCCGGTAAGTAATTCATATATTTTTAAAAGACAAGATATTTCCTCATACTGCAACGCTCTTAAAGCGGCAATTATACCTTCCAACTGCACAAAATCATCACTCTCACGGTTCCCGGTAAATACAAGAGCTTTGACACCTCCGGACAGTCTTGAAATATCCTCAACATCGGTAAGCGCGACGTTGATCTTACTTTTCTTGTCTTTCTCTGCAAGGATATTACCGATTACTTCCTTCAAATCTTTTTTAGGCACCAGTCTGATACACTCCTTTTCCTTGAGAAAGGGATGCTTCCTATAGAGTTTCTTGATAAAACGCTGTGTATTATTTCTCAACATTACCGGGATCAACTCGAGAGTTATAATGTAGTAAACTCTTGTACCTTCTTCCTGCGGACGTATCACTGTCATATTGATCCTATGAAGAGCGTCCATAACGCTATGTAGCGATCTTTTCATCGCAAGTTGCGCCGCTCCGATTGCGCCTCCAAAAACAGTATGCTCGGTTAACAGAGAGACCTCAAACTCATACTCCTGCTTTCCTGCATCCAATCGCTTACGGATTTCTTCAATCAAATTCTCACCATACCGCCCTTCCATAACTTTACCTGTAAAAACAAATTTTTTGTCACCATTCATATCGTACATTAACTTGAACCAGGACACCATCTTTTCCGCCAGTTCCGACGCACTTACAACTTCCCCGGTTTTTGTATCGCGTAACATAGTGGCAAAACATCCTTTCACCCCACAGACCTCATCAACCCAAACATTCTCTCCTATATTCACGGCAAATGCGCCGCTCTGTTCGCTCCTTGAAATATCGATCAGCCCTCTTTCGATCCGTGAAGTGCTTATCGTTGTTCCGAGAACTACAATCACGATATCTTCTCCCGAATAATCCCTATTCATTGTATCAATCCCAAAAGCTGTACCATTATTAGTTACGCTTATTTTTCCATACCCGAATTGCTCCTCAATATCCGCTAATTCTGTGTTTAATTTTTTATATTCTTTTTCGACATCTTTCTCTCTGTCGATCTTTTCTCTCCATTTCGATTCATAATTGGCAAGCCATATCACTTCATTTTTTTTCGCGTTCACAACCCCGGGAAACGATATCCCTATACCATCTATATCATCACATTTTTCAAAAAGCTCGCAAACTATTTCCCTTATTTTACTGCCCAATTCCAATCCACTGGTTGACACAAACTCTACCATATTTTTTTCAAGTAGATCGCCATCCTTTATCAATATACTCTTTATACTCGAAACATCTATATCTATCCCAACATACGTCCCCTTTAACTCTCTCGGCAGAAGCCTCTCCACGGAAACAGCCATATCTCTCCTAAACCCGGCTCTGCCTCTTTTTCGTTCAGATACCGGTAATATTTCCACCTCATCTCCCATATTGGCGAAATACCGCATCCGTTTGTAATCTCGCTCCAACCGACTCTTTATTCGCTGATAGATAACGTTCTCCATCTTTTTATAAGTGGAACTGATATAAATCGTCTGCGCATTGAACTCTGTGGCATAATTGTTTATCATCGCTGCCATAAAATTCAGCACACGTTCCTGTAAAGCACCGTCAAAAAGGTCTTTCACAAGAGGAACAGAAAAGTCCTTTTCCCCATATACACCGCAATCCATTGATATTTTAACCTTATGAGAATTAGGATACCGATCACGAATATTTTTAAACACCTCCTGCCATGCGTTAATATCACCTCTACTGCACGCGGCATCCAGCAGATATTTCAACTCAGACTCATCTCTCAAAGAGATCACCCTCGGTTTCAGGTTCTCAGTCTTATCAAGAATGAACGACCCGATAAACAAATGATGCACTTTATTCATGTAAAAAAACGTATTTATCGCTTCTTCAGGGTGCTCCACAAGCGGTTCCTGTTTATTAAAAGAGGTATTAACAACCGCCGGGATATCTGTTTTTTCCCCGAGACGATTTAAAAGTTTCCAATATAAGAAATTGGCTTCCCTGGACACAGTTTGCGGACGCGCTAATTTATCGCCAAACTGATGAACTCCGGATAAAACATGAACCTTCTTTCCGTGTAAAATAGGAAACGCAATGACCATAAAAGGAGATTTCCCGATATTCATAAAATATTCTTTTGCTTCTTCCTCTATTATGCTTAAAGCGGAAGGACGCCAAGGCTGTCTTCCTTTGATAATATTCGCGGTGTTATTAGCCCTATCATCCGTAAGGTTCAAGAGAATACTCCTGGCCCCTAATGCGCGCGGACCAACCTCACTCCTAGACTGAAACCACGCTATTGCTTTAGCTTCTGATATATGCTCCGCCGCTTCTTCCACCAATTCGTCCTCACTGAGACATCTGTAATCTCTCCCTTCTTTTAACCCAAATTCATCCAGAATATTCCGTATCTCATCATCAGAATAACTCGGACCGTAAAATACGTGTTCCATCTCTGAAATCACTTCATCCCCGTATATCTCCCCGGACACAACGAGAGAAGCCCCGATAGCAATACCAGAATCCCCGGCTGCCGGTTGTACGAACAGATTTTCCCCATATACTAATCCGTCAGATATCAGTTTCCCGTTAGCCAATATATTCAGGGCAATCCCACCGGCTAACGCCACTTTATCCACACCTTTGGTCTCCGTCTTTTCACGACAATAAAATCTGACAATATCCGAAATAACCTGTGATGTCCTCTCCTGCAGGACAAAAGCCAGATTAGCGTAAGGCCTGTCTTTCGGATTATCCGAATCAATAAATTTCGCGGATCTTTCAGCGGGATAAATACCTAGTTCCTCAAGTTTCTGCTGAAAAGATTCGGTTATCCGTATCTTTCCTTCGACCATTTTTCCGTAATAGTAATTTTCGGGATCCGCTATCAATGTTTCTTTTTCAGAATCAAATTTTATATACTCTTTAAATATTTCACGTAATCTATTTACACGATCCATTTCCCCCGAATCCCATGGTTCCCCATAAGGCGCAAACCCCATCACCTGTCCTTCATCGCTTGCGGGTTTAAAACCCATATATTCTGTAATCGCAGCGTACATCCATCCTATAGAATTCGGCAACTGAAACTTTGCTATCTCTCTCATTTTGCCATTCTCGCCTATCCAGACACCGCCGGACTCAGTATCACCATAACCATCAAGCGCTATCGTCAATACTTTGTCATCAAACCCGCAAAGATAATACGCCGAGGCCGCATGCGAACGACTGTGCCCTACAAAAGAAACCCTCGGCTCGTACTCCGTCCCATATTGCTCCTTCATTTGTTGCAGAAAACCGTGAACCTTACCGACATTAAACCTGGCTTTGTTCTTTTCACAAGAATTTCGCCTGATCACCTCATTAACCAATATGCCTTTTTTTTCGGCGTATATTTCATCCATACGCCGAAAAAACTCATCATTAGGAGAGTTTGAATGTGCCGTATCAACATATATGTTATAATTCCACCCAAAGACTATGTGCTTAATGTCCCCCCATGTTATCTGCTCCTCTTTCATTAATCTAACAATGGCATTGACGGGAAACTGAGAACTATCATGTTTAACCCGGGACATCCTTTCTTCTTCAAGAGCGGCTACCATCTTGCCATCCTTAATAAGCACAGCCGTCGAATCATGCCATGATCCGGATATCCCTAGAACATATTCCCCTTTTGTCTTATTGACAACATTTCCACTGTAGATCTTAACAGCCACTCCGTTGTAATAAGTCCTATCTTCCAACCCTAAATGTTCGATCGAAATAACACCTGCCTTATGAAATCTTACAAGTTTGTCGGAAAACCAAACATCCACCACCCTGTCATCATTGATCCTAACATCTTTCACACCTTCTAACCGTTTGGCGGTATTTATAAGTTCACCTTTCGTGAACACTTCCGATCCTTTGCAAAACACCGCAATCGCATCCGCGACACTTTGAAAATTCAATAACCCCCAGTTGCCCAGCATATCTTTCAATAACACCAACTCGTTATTCTGCTGTGAAATACTTTTTAAAAGAGCGACACTTTCTCCAAGCTCCCGACCGTTCCTCTCCAGCCACGTCCTGATAACAACCTGATCCACCCCGGCTTTGATAATATCCCTCACAGAATTCTCATTTAAACCCCCATCCGAAATGATATCGATCCTATCGGAAACACCGAGTGAATCCAACAACCGACTAACATCCCTGATCTTCTCCAGAGATGTCTCGATAAACGGTCTGCTTCCGGCACCCGGTATAATCATCATAACTATAATAGCGTCCAGGTACTCACTTAATTCGTAGATATATGGTTCCACATCATCTATCTGAGTTTCGGGATTAACAACCAGTCTGGCCCTCAACCCTCGATCATTGAGATCCATGATAAACCGAACAAGTTGTGACTTATCATCAAAAGCTTCATAATGAACAGAAACCGTATCCCGACCTTTTTTTAAACCAGCGGCCATCATTCCTTCAACGATGTCCATTGAAGGCTGTTTAGCCATAAAATGAACCTCCAACGGCACCCCCATATCGCGAATCTTCCTGATCTGCTCCGTACAATCAAACGGCGGTAACCCCGGCGTAAAATCACCGTCAAGATAATCCACATGTACATATTCAACACCAGCCTCTATGGCAGCTCTAACATCATCGACCAATTTCTCTTCAGTCGATGAAAGCACCGAAAATCCAATCTTTACGATTTTCTTTTTAAACACAACCGCACTTTCGGTTTTCTCCAGACTTTCTCCGTTATTAAACATTCTCTTTATTTCCGTAATCTTTACGTTAAAATTCCCGGCTATATCACCTCTCCCATTGCTTAAGCAAACCTGAGTTTGATATTTTTTATTTCCGAAAATACAAGGGATCTTTATAACATTCTTGTTTACCTTGATATTGCCAAAATCAAATATTTTCGTCCATTCCTTATAGTCATCTCCAAACTTATGCATAACCCATTTCCCCAACGAACCGATATCCCCGGATTCTATTAGTAAAAATTTCGCTATCGACATAACGACCAGCATAAAATGTTTATTCGATAAAGGGGTCCCCTCAAAAGCTTGGGACGGAAGCATTTGCACTTCGTGTTGAAAAGCGGAAAAAGGTGACAAGGTATCGCTCTCAGTTAAACTATGTGTTTGAACACCATACACACTAACAATATTGTGATGCAAAAATATAGCTATTATAACCGGTATAAATATTTTTTTGAATATTAGAAACACACGCATAAATACCTTTCATGTTTTTAACTTAGGAAAAAACTTGTTAACTCTTATGTTTTTTTCTTCTAACATTTTAAAAGATTATCTAACTTTTGTCAAACTAAATGCACTAAAAGTATGGGATTGGTAAAACTGGACCAAAAATCGGTTAAAAATAAGGTGTAAAAATAGTGTAGAATACCAACCGATAAAAAGTCCAAATGGCGACTAGAAAGAGTTTTAGTAATGAATTTAAGGCTAAAATAGCAATGGAAGCACTTAAGGACGAAATAACCAAAGTTCAGATATCTAAGCCCTGTTGATTATGAAAGGCTTAATGGTGTGTCTACTTTTTAGGGGCAAGTCCAACCTGACCCCTTTGTTTTGACAAGAGAAAGATCAAGGGAATAATATATAGTGTTATTACTGTAGCAAACAACAAGCCCCAACTGAAAGCCAAGGACATAGGCGAAAGCATCTTTTCATATCCTCCTAACCCATAAGCCATCGGCAAAAGACCACCTAAAGTTGTAAGAGTCGTAAGAAGTATCGGCCTTAGTCTTTGAGATGCAAGCTCAGCTATGTTATTAATTAAGGAATCTCCTTGTGCCATCTCATCCCAGCTCGATGAAAGAGTATCCGTCATTACTATTGAATCATTAACCACAATTCCGATAAGCCCAACCGTAGCTAAAAGCACAAACATTGATATAGGTTGCCCATGTATAAAGAGAGCAATAACGATACCTATAATACAAAATGGGATAATGGCTATTATAGTAAGAGCCTTTTTCCAAGAATTAAGAAACAATGCGAGCAGAAAAAATATACCCACAAAAGACATAGTAACTGCTTTTTTCATATCCTTCATTATTAACTTTGTTTTTGAAGCTTCACCCGCAATTTCAACAATAACATCTTCCGGCATCTTTATTGAACTATCTATCCGGTCTTTTATTATTTGGGCTGCTTCGAGAGCTGATATTTGTGATTTTCTGAGTGAAGCAGACAAGGTAACGCTGCGCACCCCATTGCGATGAAGTATTTCAAGATCTGAAGCTTTTGTATCAAAACTAATAAATTTATCAAGTGATACCAAAAAGCCTTCCGAGTTCTTAACGCTTATTTTTTCCAATATATGCTCATGTTTACGGCTTTCTTCATTAAGTAAAAGACGGTACTCTATCTTTTCTTCCAATGTTTGAATATCCGTTACTAACAGGCCTTCATACGCTATCCTTAAAACTTGCGCAACATCTTCTGTAGATATCCCCATCGAAGCTAGCTTATCTTGATCGAGATTTATCACAAGTTCCTCTTTCCCCGGCTTTCGTGAATTATCTATATCCGCAACACCTAACTTTTGCATGTTTTTTAATATGTTTCCGACTATCTTTATAGCTATGTTCAGATCATTTTCGTCATTACTGCTCAAATACACCGTGACCGGCTTATCCTTGATCGGCCCTACTTTCTTTGTTTCAAAAAAGATCCGCACAGCCTCCGGAGCTTTATATTTTTTCTTGATCTCACCGATTATTTCAGCTGCTGTCCTCTCTCGTGAGATGTCCGGAGTTAAGAATGTATTTATAATGGCCCAATTCTCATGATCACCATAATTTTTGGTTTTAGAAAGTGAATGATGCCCGACTCTTGAAGTAAAAGATTCTAACTCACGTTTGGACAATTTATTAATTATTGTTTCTATATCTTTAACAACCTTTTCGGTCTCGTCCAGACTGTAATGATTAGGACATTCTACTTTAATATAAAAAGTTTCTATCGCTGACTGCGGGAACATCCTGAATTTAAGAAAAAGTTTTGCCGAGATCACAGATGCAACAAGAAGCAATAGTGCAAGCCCCAAGAATAGGATTTTTT
>JAGLIU010000226.1 GCA_023142805.1 Candidatus Omnitrophota bacterium
CTCGGACATTACGTCCTCGGTCGCTCAGATAACAAGATTGGGGACATCACTATAAAAGGTGTCAGAACATAGATAAAACCGTGCCCCTACAAACCCCATAAACACTATGAACGCTATTAACTCCATAAACTCTGTCCTTGCCGACTTATGACAGTTATGTTAAAGTATTTGGCATGATATTGAACAAATTCAAAAAAGACATTGATGCCGCTTTAAAGATGGTCCTGAAGGATATGGACGTTAACTTCGAGCTCAGATCCGCTTCTAAAGAACTCTATAAAAACCTACAAGACTTTATTAACCGGGACGGAAAAAGAATAAGACCGATCCTTTTTCTTATAAGTTATTATGGATACGCGAAAAAAAAGAAAATCTCTTACAAAAAACTTATCAAAGGTTCTCTTTCCTTCGAACTTTTGCATGATTTTCTTCTAATTCACGACGACGTAATCGACAATTCCGACCTTAGACGCGGAAAACCATCATTACACATGACTTTTAACTCTGATTATGGTGTAACTAAAAAAAATGAATTGGGAAAAAGTCTCAGCATAATAGCGGGAGACATATTGTTCGCTTGGGCCATAAAATCACTATTAGAACTAGACACGAACTTAAAATGTAAAGAACAAGTGATCAAACTGTTCACAAACATGACTACCTGCACAGGTATCGGAGAATATATTGATGTGGTAAACAATACACACAAAATAGAAAATATCTCCCAAAAGGATATTTATTTAACCTATACTATGAAAACCGCGAAATACACCTTTGAAGGCCCACTTCTTGCCGGAGGCATCCTCGGTACCGCGAACAACTCAGAACAAAATAAACTTTCCGAAATAGGAAATATCTTGGGACAAGTTTTCCAAATACAGGATGATCTGCTTGACATTTTTCTCTCGAGTAAAGAGACCGGCAAACCTGTTCTTTCAGACCTTGCCGAGTCAAAAAAAACACTTTTAGCGTGGACAGCGTCCAGGTTCTTGTCCGGCAATGACAAAATAATATTCAAATCAATTTTTGAAAAGACAAAAAAAACAAAAAAAGAACTTCTCCTGCTAAAAAAACTTATGATAAATTCCGGAGCATCGCTTTATTGTTTAAAGAAAACACATTTATTACTCGCCAAATCAAACAATATCCTTTCAAATCTTAAAATGAAACCCAAATATAAGACTGTACTAAAAAATTTGATAGATAAATTGATCACGAAAAATGAGAAACTTAAAGAAGTAATGATCCGCGTATGAAGATAACCATTGCTAAAAGCTCAGGCTTTTGTTTCGGCGTAAGACTTGCTATTGAAAAAGCGAAAATGCTTACGCAAAGCGGTCGGACCGTACATATTCTGGGAGACATAGTACATAACAATTTCGTAGTACAGGACCTCAAAAATAGAGGTATAAAAAAAATATTCGATATCAAACCTGTAAAAAATTCCACACTTATTATTAGAGCTCACGGCGCGCCCAAAAAAACTTTCGAAAAAGCGAGAAAATGCGGATACAAAATAACCGACGCGACCTGCCCAAAAGTGAAAGATATTTATAAAATAGCTAAACGACTTGAAAAAAACAATAAGATACTGATCATCGGAGATAAAGATCATGATGAAGTCAAAGGAATTATCGGACAACTCAAAAAAAGACCCATAGTCATAGAAAATGCTCACGATATTAATTCTGAAAGATTTAAAAAAATAAAAAAAGCCGCCGTTATTACACAATCTACCCAGACTATCGACAACATACAGAGCATAATGACCCGGCTCTCAGAAATAATATCCACTGTAAAACTTTATGACACAACCTGCTGGACAACTTCGGTAAAACAAAAAGAAATTACTTTACTGCCTAAAAAAAATGATCTGATACTTATTATAGGATCAAAGACAAGCGCTAATACAAAGCATCTTTATGAAATGTCGAAAAAAATAAACAAAAAAACTTATTGGATCGATTCGGCCAAAGACTTGAACCCCAAATGGTTCAAGAATATCAAGAAGACAGGTATAATGGCCGGGGCCTCTACCCCGGATAACATTACAGAAGAAACGGTCAAGATCCTCAAAAAAATGAAATGATCAACTCTCTACCCAAAATCAAACCTGTACCGATTATTGAAAAAATAAAGATCTCCTCGCCCGTGGAAAATATATTTTCTTTGTTCGCTAATGATGTTAATGTATCGTTCTTGAACAGTTCTATGAAAACAGATGCCGGCAGATTTTCTTTTATCGGACTGGACCCTTTTATTCACACGAACAATATACATCTCGCCAAAACACATATAAGATCAAAAGACCTGAATGTTATCGTAGATGAAAGTCCATTTAAAGCCCTTAGCGGCATATTACGCTCTTACAAAGTAGAAAATCCCACCCAGTTCCCCTTTATTGCCGGTGGCATAGGCTACTTTTCATATGATCTTAAAGACTGGACCGAAAAACTACCCAATACGGCTAAAAACGACCT
Source organism: Candidatus Omnitrophota bacterium (assembly GCA_023142805.1). Taxonomy (GTDB): domain Bacteria; phylum Omnitrophota; class Gorgyraeia; order Tantalellales; family Tantalellaceae; genus JAGLIU01. Next base: position 2,481 of record JAGLIU010000226.1, read on the forward strand.
GGATCTCCCGGACATGTGTTTCACTTTTTACCAGACTCTTCTTATCTACGATAAAACCGATCCCGAAACATTATATATCAGCGTTTTGGACATAGATCATCCCGAATATAAAGATCCTAAGACAATAATAATCTCACTCAAAAAAATCATAACGGACACTATCCGCGACAAAACAGGATCCATTAAAAAAAATAGCGAGTTTGATCTTAGATCAACTTTTTCCAAAAAAGATTATATGAACGCTGTAGATAAAATATTAAAATATATACATTCGGGAGACATCTATCAAGTCTGTCTGGCCCAGAGATTCACGACAAACTGGCAGGGATCTCCTTACGAGCTATATCTCAAGCTGAACAAAATAAATCCTTCTCCTTTCAGCGCTTACCTTAATTATGCCAACTACCAGATCATATCTTCATCCCCCGAGAGATTTCTTCATGCTTCCAAGGACATACTGGAAACACGTCCGATGAAAGGCACGCGTCCCAGAGGCAAGAATAAGATTGAAGATGAAGATCTTAAAACGGAACTTGAAAAAAGCGCAAAAGATAAAGCGGAATTGCTAATGATAGTTGATCTGGAAAGAAATGATCTGGGACGTACAAGTATTCCCGGTTCAGTAGAAGTTATAGAACCTCGAAGAATAGAAACTTACCCTACGGTTTTTCAAGCCATATCGGTCATAAAAAGTAAATTAAGCGAAAAATATGATCATATTGACGCTTTAACCTCGGCTTTCCCCGGAGGATCGATAACCGGCTGTCCGAAAATACGAGCAATGGAGATCATTGATGAACTGGAGCCGGTAAAACGCGGGATATACACAGGCGCGATAGGCTATATAAGTTTCCACGATACCTTGGACCTTAATATAGCTATCCGTACAATGATCAAAAAAAACAAGAACGTTTATTTTCATGTAGGCGGAGGAATAGTTTCCGATTCAGACCCCGAAAAAGAATATGAAGAAACACTTCACAAGGCATATGCTCTGATTCAAAGTTTGTTATAAAAAAAAGATCTTTTATCAAACGCGGACACGCGACATGCTTATATTTCTATTCCCTTCAAAAACTTATCTAACCTGTTCGTATATTCATCTTCGTACATAACCATGGCATCATTATGTCCACCCCGCATACGATAGAACTCTTTAGGCTCAACGGCTTTTTCAAACAACTCCTTGCCATGATGAAAAAGTACTATCTCATCTTCCATGCTATGTATTATAAATTTCGGTACTGCCACATTTTTTATTTTATCCAAACTATCATATTTTGTGTTGATCAAGAATTTGGCGGGAAGAAACGGATATATTTCTTTCGCCATATCACTTGTGGAAGTAAATGTTCCGTCTAATATAAGCGCGACCGGATCTTTCTGTAACGCTAACTCTACAGCGACCGCGCCACCCAACGACCTGCCGTAAAATATTACCTTATTTATGTTAACACCCCTCAATTTCGAAAGTTCCTCATACGCGGCGATCGCGTCCAAATAAGTCCCTCTTTCAGAAACAGTACCACAACTCCTGCCATATCCCCTGTAATCGAAAATAAAAACGTTAAGATCTAAACTATTTAACATACGGATAATATCCAATCGGTGACTTATATTCCCCGCGTTACCGTGACACAAAAGAACTGTGGCTCTTGAAGGTTTTCCGGTCGGAATGAACCAGCCATTCAACTCTACCCCGTCAGAAGTCCTAAAATATACATCTTTATAAGATAACCCTATATTCTCCGGTGTACTTTCAATTTTTTTATCAGGAAAATATATATTATTTTTTTCGATCCATCCCGAAAAAAGTACCAGACCAAATATAAGTAACACCGCCACCAAAAAATATATCATATTATCTCCCACCTTATTTAATGGGGACAGCGCCCTATTAATAGGGTTATAAAAAGCTAGCTGCTAACTTTGTTTAATTCTAATAAATAGGGCGCTGTCCCCATTTATTC
>JAGLIU010000227.1 GCA_023142805.1 Candidatus Omnitrophota bacterium
ACATCGTAAACCTGTCGAATCCATATTTGTCTATTAAAAAATCAACCAGGCTCATCGTCTGTATGTAATAATTGCGTACAATTTCTTCATTACTCTCGCGCATTATGTTATATGACATAAGTCTCCTAAGAGACATAAGTCCTCCCTCATCATAAACATATTTCACCGCGCTTTTTATTCGTTTGCGTTTTTCAGGCTCAGCCCGCTGAGCTACAGCTTCATCCAACCACGGTTGTGTTTTACCCCCGATAAAATCCCTAAACATCAAATGAGTTATCTCATGCGGCAATGTAGCGTTCTCAAACTCGTAACTTCCTGAAAAAGTATATATAGCGTTCTCTTCATATTCCGCTATTCCGTGCGCCCACTTAGGATACCCTCTTGTTTTGACAAAAGAGTCCTGATCCGGATATATGTGTATCTTTACCCTGTTATCCCACTGCCAAAAACTCAAATGTCTCGCGTGTCGAAGATCCGCCGCGATCTGTTTATAGTATTTTTCGGCTTTATACAAAACTTTCTTGGCAAAATCCTTATCATCCGTATAGTAGATAATAAAATGATCCCCTTTAAGTTCTTGCCATTCATACGCGAAACTCAAAGAACACATCGTCAGACAAATAATGAAGATCACATTTCTCGCGCTTCTAAACATATTTAAGGTTATCCAACCGCAAAATTTATTTCGAATATCGGAAGCAACATCGCTATAACTACAAACCCCACAATAAGTCCTATAACAAGTATCATCACAGGCTCCATAAGCGACATCAATGTCTTAAGCGCCGCGTCACTTTCACGTTCATAAGTATCGGCTATTTCTTCGAACACTTCGTCAAACTTACCGGTCTCCTCCGCGACTGTTATAAGGTTGACCATAAAAGGAGGAAATATACCCGAACCTTCAAGACCCTTTCCAAAAGAACCACCCTGCTCTAATTTCGTACTACACTGCAAAAGTTTCGTTCTTATTATCCCGTTCTGAACCGTAGGTGCCGCAAGACGTAAAACGGTCAGTATGGGAATCCCGCTTTTTATCATCATTTCCATCGTACGGCTAAACCTGGCAAATTCCAACATACACGTGAATTTATTAACTACAGGTATATGCAGAGACAAAAAACTCACGATTTTCTTTTTCATCTCTGTTCTCGAGAACTGCCTGAAAATAATTATACCTAACATAACCGCTATACCGACACCGAACCAATGTTCTCTTAATACCGAGCTTATAGCTATGACTATTTTTGTCGGTACAGGAAGAGCCTGTCCGAGCCCGCCGAATAAACGCGTAACACGCGGCATAACAAAGATCAACATAAAAATTATCGTAGCTACTCCTACAGTCCCCATAAGCAAAGGATATACCATAGCGGCACGTGTTTTTGACAATGATTCCTCGGATTTTCTGCGGTATGCCGCTATCTTGCCTAAAGCATGATATAACTTCCCGCTTGACTCTCCCGCATTGACCATTGAGATATAAAGCTGCGGAAAAACTTCGGGATACTTGCTTAATGAATCGGTCAAAGTAGCACCTTCTTTTATATCTTTACCTATTCCCTCAAGTATCTCTTTCAACTCGGACGATGTTGACTGTTCCGAGATTATAGACATACTTTTCATTATAGGCACCCCGTTTTTCAAAAGAGAGGAAATTTGCTGCGTAAAGATCGTTATATCACGAGGACGGGGTATACATGCGTGTGCTTTTTTCTTAAATCCAAGATCCACGGCTTTTTTCTGAACCTTTTGTAAAGATATCTTTATTGGCACACGTCCAAGATTATAAAGCTTCTCAATAGCTTCATCCTGCGTTTTTGCCTCTACCTTTCCCCTGATCCTTTTCTCAGGACCGTCTTTAGCTTCATAAATAAAAATCGGCATACATTTCTCCTTTTTATTCACTATCACGTCACGTAAGTTTTAGTATACCTATCCAAATATGCCCTGTCTTTACTGGAAATATCTAGAAACGCTACCGCTACATTATAGTTCTTTTTAACTTCGACCGTCTCCACTCTTACAACTCTTGCTAAACAATCTATAGATTCATTCCGACTAGGAGCTTCCAGTTTTATCTCTATTATGACATCTAACGGCGGAGCTTCATTAGATGAGAACAACAATCCCCCGGCAGAAACGTTTTTAGTCGAACTTATCTGTTCGGGATTCACGTCTTTTTTTTCAAACAAAGACCCCTTTCTCTTATCTTTAAGCAGTCTAAACCTTACATTTATCTTGTCATCCAACCGCATATAGATCCTTTTATCACAAGGTCTCTGCCCGGATACCTTTTTTGTTTCAACAGGTTTTTCTTCCATTTCCTCAACTTTTTCTATATTTTTACCGGACGTATAACTTTCTTCTTTTTCCGGACAAGAATCCACACCTTCTTCTCTCTGCGTAACCCTGAGCACTTCATCGGGCGTTGTTATTCCTTTCAAGACTTCCATCCATCCATCCTGCCGTAAACTTCTCATGCCCTGTTCTTTAGCCGCGTTTCTAATATCAACAATAGACGCTTTTTTCATTATCAGATCCTGCATCTTCTCATCAACCGACAAGATCTCGTATATAGCTGTCCTACCGTAATATCCCGTAAAATTACACTCCGAACATCCCTCACCTTTGATTATTTTTACTTCATCCTCACTCCTCAGACCCAGCTCTTCAACTATCATCTTCTTTATCTCGGGAGGATAATCAGTACATTCTTTGCGGCAATGTGTACAATTAACTCTTATGAGTCTTTGCGCGACAAACGCCACGACACTTGAGAGTATAAGGAACGGTTCAACTCCTATTTCGATCAAACGCATTATACCGCTGGCGGCATCATTCGTGTGAAGCGTTGAAAGAACAAGATGACCCGTAAGCGCTACCCTTATAGCTTTCTCCGCGGTCTCAAGATCCCTTACCTCACCAACCATCATTACGTCGGGATCATGTCTCAACATACTCCTTAACCCCCGGGCAAAATCCAGACCTATATTACCGGCTACTTGTATCTGTGTTATACCGCTCATTTCATATTCTATCGGGTCTTCTATGGTTATGATCTTTTTCTCGTGCGTATTCATACGACTAAGACACGCGTACAACGTTGTTGTTTTTCCTGATCCTGTAGGACCGGTAACAAAAATAATACCATGCGGCCTTTTAATAAAAGATTCGAATTTGTCTAATTGATCCTCGGAAAGCCCCAATTTCACCAAGTCAAAAAACATCGTTGTCGGAAGTATCCTTATAACAACGCTTTCACCGAACGGAGTAGGTATGAAAGATATTCTTAGATCCAGCGTCTTATCTTGAACCTTGACTATAGCCCGCCCGTCCTGAGGAAGCCGCCTTTCAACAATGTTCAAATTCGACATTATTTTTATACGCGACAGTATCGGCTGCAGAAAATTCTTAACTTCATCCGGCACGTTCGCGTTATACAAAACACCGTCAATTCTATACCTGAAATTTACTTTTCCACGATATGGTTCTATATGTATATCAGTAGCGCGTTTTTTATAAGCTTCAAGTATTATCTGGTTGACAAGTTTGACAACAGAGACATCTCCCGCCACTTTCGCGATATCTTCTACCTTTTCTTCCCGAGCTACCGCAACTTTACGAGCTTCAGGCACCTTAGACATTATTCTCTCAAGTGTTTCCGCGCCGAGACCATAAGATCTTTTCGCGCTCTCCCCTATGTCTTCACTCGTCGCAAGAACGATTTTTATGTCGTAACCCAGCTGCAGTCTGAGATCATCCAGTGTCTTAACATCAAAAGGATGAGAAACCGCTATAGTTAAAGTTCGATCCTCTATACTCAACGGCATAATCCTATAATATGAGGCAAGCTTTATAGGTATCTTCTCTATTGTGGTCTTATCAACCTCTATGCCGTTAAGATCCATATATGGAATATCCATTTTTTCTGAGATTATTCCTAAGATCTCCGCCTCCGAACTTATACCATATTTCACAAGCACCGCGACAAAACACATTCCGGACCTCTCCGCCTCCTTCAACAATTTGTCCGCGGAGTCTTTGGTCATAACCTTTTTCGAGATAAGTTCGTTTTTTAATACATTTTCGTATTTTTTCGCCATACTTCTCCTCTTAAACAGATACCGGTAGTTTCCCTATAAGATAAAGATCTTTTTCATTCATATGGTCGACTTCTCCTGTCAAAATCCTGGAACATCCTTCAATAGTATCCTTGATCTCTACATATTCTCCTTTTTTACCCGTGTAAACTTCCGCTACATAAAAAGGCTGTGTAAGAAAGTTTTGCAGTTTTCTTGCCCTGTCAAATATTGTCCTGTCAACATTTGAAAGTTCGTCAATACCTACAACCAGAACTATCTTTCTTAACTCTTCATATCTTTGAAATATCCTCAAGACCTCTTGGGATATATCAAAATGACGCTTTCCGACAATATCAGGATCTAAATTCGCGCATGAAGAAAGAAGCGGATCTATCGCGGGATAAAGCCCCAGCTGTATCTTCTCACGTGAAAGGACCATAACCGAATCGAAAAAACTAAAAAGTGTCACAACCGCCGGATCAGTGAGATCATCCGCCGGCACATATACAGCTTCGACCGCGGTTATATCCCCTCCCGCCCCCTGGGAAGAACGAACCCTTTCATGAAACTCACTGGCTTCAGCTATAAGTGTAGGCTGATATCCTGTTTCTGAAGGAACTCTTCCTAAAAGTGTCGAGATCTCCGCCCCGGCCTGAACAAATCTAAAAATATTATCAACAAAAAGAAGGACATCTTTGTTCTGTCGTTGTATAAATTCGGCCAAAGTAACACCCGTCATCACAACACCAAACCTGCACCCGGGAGGCTCGTTCATCTGTCCAAACACCATCATAACCTTCTCGATAACCTCACTTTTAGAAAGTTCATAATAAAGCTCGTTACCTTCACGTATACGTTCTCCCGCTCCTATAAAAACACAGGACCCTTTGTGCTCTTTAACAACCTGGCGTATAAGTTCCAATGTTAATATGCTTTTACCTAACGCGGCACCTCCTAGAATACCTGTCTTTGATCCTCTTACCATCGGAAACAAAAGATCGATGATCTTTATACCACTCTCTAATACATCCAATTTACCTACAAGTCTGGCCGCAGTCCCATGAACTTTAGTCCCGGATAAAGCCCTTCTTATGGGTTCTTCACCGGTCACACCCGTAATCGGACCTTTATTGTCTATAGGCTCTCCTAAAACATTCACTATACGCGAATACATTCCATCACCAACGGGAACAGTTATCTGCCTGCCTGTCGAAAGAACTGTAGTACCTTGCTGAATATTAAGAGTCGACTTGAGAGCAATACATCTCGCGATGTTACCGGGCATATGCTCAGCGACTTCTAAAACCACACAATTGCCATCAACCGTGTCCAACTCAACAGTATTGTATATATTGGGCACATCTTCCATTGTCTCAAACTTAACATCCACAACCGGTCCCTGTACCGCGACAACTTTACCAGTAATTTTTGGTTTTTTATCCATATATTACCTTTTCATATAATACCTAAATCAAAAATTTAAACTGTACCCCAATTATCTCCTTCACATACCAAATACTACATACTTTTCACTATTCACCACTCACTGTTCACTACTTACTGTTCACTGCTCACTATTCACTACTTACTAAATATAGTTCTCGCGGAAAATATTTCACTCATGCTTCTGTCAACAAGTTGATGTCTTACTTTATGATATTTCATCTTGATTTTTTTCTCAACTTCCTCTAATTTCTGTGAACTGGATTCTAAATGAGTATACCTGGCAGCGAGTTCCGCCAAACGGCTCCAGCTTAATATCTCAAATATATTGTGTCCAATCCACAGATATATCAAATACTCAACAATATTCTCAACAGCTGACTCTATTATTATTTCTTTATCGGCTATTTTTTGTTTACTTGATATTTCTTTGAATTTTTCAAAAGGTAGAATTTCCTGAATCTTGACTTTCTGTACGGTAACACTCTCCGCGAAAGGATAAACTATCTTTAATCTCCCAAATCCGCCTTTTAAAACCTCTTCACACACATAATCCCTGAGTTGAAGCGCCTGTTCATACCTTGAATCCTCTTTTATCCCGGGAAAAGCGACTATCGGGATCTTAGCTTCCTGAGCGGCTCCCTGACCCTTAGTTCCCACAACAATCATTTTGCCAGGCTGTTTCTTATATTCGACAATAGCGGATCTTATTACTTGCGCGTTAAGCCCTCCTAAAAGCCCCGCGTCAGACGTTATCGCGACAACCCCGATGGAATCTATGTTGTTGCTTATAAAAGGATGCATTACTTTTCTTCCCTGCACCATCTCAAAAGAATGTTCCAATACTTGTAGAAACCTTTCGAAAGAACCCATCTTCTTTTTAAACGCGTGAAACTCCATCGCGGCAATAGTTTTAATAACTTTAAGTAACGACCCCAGGTTTTGATTAAACTCCATTTCTTTTTTTATTTTAGAAATAGGTTCCACTAGGAACTGCCTCCTTGAATATATTCTTTGAACACTTCTTCCAATTTAGTTTTGAACTCTTCGGAGAGCTCCTCCGTCTCGCACAGCTTATCTATAACGGCCTGTGCTTTGGTCTTAAAAAACTCGAAAAACTTTTCCTTGAATTTCACAATACCGTCCTCAGCCAGATCATCCAAAGACCCCTTATTTAACAGATATAAAACCGTTATCTGCTCCTCTACCGGAATGGGTTTGTTCTTATCCTGAACGATCAAAGCCGCGACTATCTGATTACGATTGTAACAGGCTTGCGCTTCTTTAGATAAACTCCCCGCGTGAAGTTGTGTTATCTGAAGAAGTTCTAAATACTGAAGATACTCTATCCTGAGCGATGTCGATACATCTCTCATAGCGTTCCACTGCGCTTTGCTTCCGATACGCGAAACTGAAAGTCCAAGATCAATAGCGGGTTTAAACCCTTTATAAAAAAGCGACGCGTCAAAATATACCTGTCCGTCTGTCATAGAAACAAGATTACTCGAAACATACCCTGTAACATCACCCTGCAAAATATCAACTATGGGAAAAAAGGTCATTGACCCGCCGCTTGCTTCGGGAGATAAATACCCGGCTCTTTCCATAAGCTGTGAATGTATATAAAATATATCACCGGGATACGCTTCCCTTCCCGGCGCTCTTTCTAAAAGCAACGATATCTGCCTATATACCCAGGCATGTTTGGTCAAATCATCAAATATGACAAAAACATCACGTCCCGAATGCATAAAATATTCACCAAGCATACACGCGGTATACGGAGACAGGTACTGTTCCCCCGCGGAAGTTGACGCGACCCCGCTTACCACTATGGTATAATCCATCGCGCCCTGTTCTCTCAATAAATCCAGTGTTCTGAGTAACGAAGAATAAGGTTTTCCGATACAGCAATAAATACATATTACGTTCTTGCCTTTCTGATTAAGAATAGCGTCTATCGCGACAGTTGTTTTACCCGTAAGTCTATCTCCTATAAGAAGCTGCCTTTGCCCCTTAGCGATAGGAATAAGCGCGTCGAGTATAACAGTTCCCGTCTCTAAAGTTTTTTCAACCGGAATTCTCTGCATAACACTGGGCGCGTCCCGAAATACAGAAAAATAATCGTCAGATTCTATCGGTCCTAATTCATCCTGCGGAACGGCCAACGCGTCTACCATACGTCCGATAAAATTCTCTCCGGCAGGAAGAAGTAGCGGCTCTCCCGTTGAGTAAACTTCATCTCCGGCGCGAATATCACTTTTAGAATCCAAAACAAGTATTTGTACCTCATTCTCGGTAAATCCCATAACCAATCCACGTACACCATTAGCGAACTTTACCATCTGTCCGGTGATACATGAAGGCATATCAACAGCTTTAACAATAAATTCACGAATAGATTTTACACATCCAATTTCCCGAATTTCAAACTGTGTTCTTGACGTAGTTCTATCCATTTATTCTCTTTCTCAGTGATTACTCGATCCCACAACGAGGAAACTCCATCCCCATCACTGTCATCTCAAGTGAGTGAGGAGTAAAACAACGATCGAGCCGAGAGATCTTTTATAAAAATAATGCTCTAATATAACAAATCCTTCGACTCCATTCCTCGCTATCGCCCGAGATACGAAAATTCCCGCACTTCCTCAAACATTACATTCTCGATCGGCGAAAAATGACACAAAACTGAACGATCACATCTTTTATTCTTTTTTTACCTCAGCCGCCATTTTTTTTGCTTTATACCAAAGACTCCCGTCAAGCACCAAATTACCTATCTTGATCGTTATACCTGCCATTATGCCGGGATCTACTTCTTCTTTAAGCTCAATATCGTTTTTGATCTGTTTCTTGATACCCGCTTTTATCGCGTCCAGATCTTCTCTGGCTAGTTTGTAGGCCGATATAACTACCACGTCCTTCGTATCCTCGAGAATATTCATCTGCGATAAAACATCAAAACTGCTGTCTATGATCTCTTTCGTCCAGTCATTATGCATCTGTTTTTTTATTTTTTCAGGAATGATCTCTCTTATCAATTCACACGCTTTATCAATAGATTTCTCCTCTACATTCTTCTCGACATCTTTCTTTGCTTCACTCGCACAGTTCTCCGCGCGTTTTATGACTTCTTCGCTTTCCGCCTCCGCGCGGTCTATAATTTTGGCCGCTTCTTCTTTAGCTTCAGACTGTGCTTTTACCTGTATCTCTAATGCTTCCTTTTTCGCTTTCTCTCTGGTAGAATCATACTCCTGTTGCAATTTCTGCTGTTCGCGTTTTATCGCCTGTTCTTTTTCCATGTATTCTTCGGACAATTTCTGGAGATGTGCTTTATCAAGTTTTACGCGCTTGAATATAACATACCTGAGACCAACGACCAACAAAGCAAAAATAAAAACCTGAAACAATATAAGCTGAGCTATAAACACTACTCCCCCTTTTATGATGAACTAAAAAGTTGATACACTATAAGAAGCCCTATTATCGCTACAGCTTCGGCAAAAATGAGCACGATAGCCATTGCCGTAAATATTTTCGGCGCGGCGGAAGGGTTTCTACCCAAAGCGCTTATCCCGGAAAACGCACTTGCTCCGATAACAAAAGCATTGCCCAGTATACATAACGCGAATATCAATATGAGTGATAAATTTCGGGACATAGTATATCTCAATAACAACGTTATTATTTCTAATTAATAGTATACCCAGTAGGAAGTAATAAAACAAAAAAATATACTATTTACTGTCAAAAATAGTAGTATCAGAACACCTGCTTATTCCACCCT
>JAGLIU010000228.1 GCA_023142805.1 Candidatus Omnitrophota bacterium
AACACGTTGTTATCCCCGCGAAATCGGGGATCCAGAACAAAAGAAACCGTTAAATGAAAGAATCTATTACAATCAAGTCCATAGGTATTATCAATACGCCGTACAAAGAACCCAAAGGTATGCCTATTCAGGGCAAGTTTAAAAGGGGAGTTACCGGCACCGCCAGAATATTTCCTGAATATAAAGCGGGCTTAAAGGATATCGAGGGTTTTTCGCATGTTATCTTGATTTATCATTTTAACCGCTCAAAAGAAGAAAAACTTACCGGAAGGCCTTTTCTTGAAGACACCGAACACGGTATATTCGCGATACGCAGTCCGCACCGTCCGAATCATATCGGTTTTTCGATCGTAAAATTAAAAAGCGTGAAAGTGGATATCATCACTTTTTCGGAAGTCGACATTTTAGACGGTACACCGCTTCTGGATATCAAGCCCTATGTGAAGCATTTCGACAGTAGGGAGAAGGTCAAGAACGGTTGGATAGATAAACACTTCAAAACCGGCAAGATCCCCAAGCGTACCAGACTATAGTACACTTGTTCTACATCATAGAACACCCATGTCGCAAAACTTATATGTCTTTTGCGACAATTCTCCAATATTTTGTCAGAAAAACTGTATACTTTTTGTGACAAAAACCATTTTTACTATTGGTGCAACTATAACTAAATAAGCATGTTATGGTTAATGTGGCCAAGATAGGGGTATCGTAGGTCCCATAAATGTCCATTCCCACGAAATGTCCACTCGCCAGTAGACATTTAATGTTCACGCAACCGGTAATGTTCACTAATTAGTGAACATTAGATAGTCAGTTATTAACACCTTAAAATCAAGACTAAATTCATAGAAACTTTGGAAGGAATAAAAAATGGCTTGACATTCTGTCAGAAAAACTATATACTTTTTCTGACAAACATGAGGTGAAAATATGGCTCAAAGTATTGAAAATAGGGTATTTGATAGGATTTGTAGAAAGAATAGGGGGTGGGTTTTTACTCCAAGTCACTTTCTTGATCTAGGAAACCGTACAGCAATTGATCAAGCCTTAGGTCGGTTGGCAAAATCAGGTGAGATTCGTCGTTTAGCTCGTGGGTTATACGATTACCCCGAGAAACATTCAGTGCTGGGGGATTTACCTCCAAACTATGAGCGAATCGCTCAGGCTTTGGCTGGAAGGGATAGCTTGAAAATTCAGCCTTCTGGAGCGTATGCCGCCAATCTATTGGGTTTAACAGAGCAGGTACCGGCAAGGATCGTTTTTCTGACAGATGGTTCTAATCGTACGGTTCAGATTAACAAACAGCAGATTGTACTAAAAAGAACAACTCCTAAAAACATGGCAACGTCAGGGCGCATTAGTGGTTTGGTTATTCAAGCCTTGCGTCATCTGGGACAGGATCATGTGGATGACCATATTATTGAGATACTTAAGAAAAGACTATCTGCTAATGATAAACAACAGCTTATGAAAGATTTGCGTTTTGCTCCAGTGTGGATAGGAAATATATTCAGACAACTACAAAAATGAGAGGGTTATGGATAAATTCATAGAACTAAGCGATAAAGATAAACGTGCTTATTTTGAGGTAGCCGCGGCAGATCTTAACGTACTGCCGCAGTTAATTGAAAAGGATTTCTGGGTATGCTGGATACTCAAAGTTCTTTTTTCATTGCCGGAATCAGGCGGTCATTTAACATTTAAAGGAGGCACGTCGCTTTCAAAATGTTATGACGTCATCAGACGTTTTTCTGAAGATGTCGATGTTTCAATAGAAAGGGCTTTTTTATCAAGTGAAGTCTCCATTGAACCTGACAAGGGTGAAAGCAATAAAGAAAACCAACGAAGGCTTGAAAGACTTCAAATTGCCTGTAAAGAAAAAATTTCTAACACGCTTATTTCTGAATTAGAAAAAAGCAGTGGAGATATTCTTACAGACAAAAAATCATGGGGGCTTGAATTGGATCCCAAAGACGCTTTAAGGCAGACGGTTTTGTTTACTTTTCCACACTCATTGACCAGTAGTGTGGAGAGCTATGTAAAGTCTGCTGTTAAAATAGAATTTGGATCAAGAGTTGAGCACTGGCCGGTTGAAAATATGACTGTTACTCCATACGTTGCTGATGTTTCAGGTGACGTGAGTATTGAAGGCGCGGAGATTCGTGTATTGGCCGCGGAACGAACTTTTTGGGAGAAAGCCACGATTTTGCATATGATTTACAATTATTCAGAAGGAAAGAATATTCCGCTCCGAATGTCACGACATTATTATGATTTATTCGCCATGGTGGATACTCCCATATATGAGAAATCCTTGGAAAAGATAGCGTTGCTCAAAGATGTCTCTGAACATAAATCATTATTCTTTAAGGCTAACTGGGCGCATTATGAAGAAGCAAAATCAGGCAGTTTGAGATTAATGCCTCGTGATGAGCAAGTCAGCCAATTAAAAACGGATTACCGGCAGATGCAGGAAATGTTTTTTGAGGATCCGCCGTCATTTGACAGTATTTTGGAAAAATTAAAGATAGTAGAAGATAAAATTAACAGGATCAAGCAATGAAAAAGACCTTTAAGCGTTCGGCAGGACTTGGGAAACGGATTGAATATCAGGTTATTGGATCGATGTTGAAAGTACGTAGGGGCGAATAATCATT
>JAGLIU010000229.1 GCA_023142805.1 Candidatus Omnitrophota bacterium
CGAAGAATGTTCTATTAGCGACATGAAGGATCTTAAGGGTTTTCTGATCCCGCTTGTCGATTATAAGGTCAATGATATTGTCAAATATAATACATTGCTTAAGGAATTCCTACAGGCGGCATAATATCGGGGGGGATATTTTTTGACTTGTGCCGATTGTTGTTTGATGATCACAAGTCCGGTGATAAAAATAGACGGGAAACAAAAAAACCGATCCGTTAGGATCGGTTTTTTTCTGTTCTTTCGAATGAAGGAAGGATCAAGATTATTTTTTGACCTTTCCCGCTTTGATACATTTTGCACAGACCTTTATTTTTTTCTTTTTACCGTCTATTAAAGCGTTTACAGGCTGTATGTTAGGTTCAAAACGACGTTTGGTTTTTCCTGTTGTTCTTTGGCCCACACCGCCTTTACTTTTAGCCATACCTCTGCGGCTTATTGATCTGCCGGCAACCGGTTTTTTGCCACATACATAACATTCTTTTGACATAATTGATTCCTTTGTTTTGTTTAAGAGTTCCCTCGACTCATTCACTTCGTTCACTTGCTTGGGATGACAGTAAAAAATGTCATTGTGAGACTCCGAAACAATCTTTATGTTGGATTCTCTTGATATATTGAGTTTTTTGCTCTATAATTCTTCTTATTAACTTAAGAAATAGAGACAGATAATATCATAATGAGGACGAATATGCAAGGGAAAAAATGTCCCAGCGAGATACCAATACGCTACATCAAAGGCGTAGGGCCGAAGATGGCGGTTCTTTTGGAAAAATTGGGTATAAAGAACGCGTTTGATCTGTTAGTGTATCTACCTCGACGATATGAGGATCGCAGCAATATAGTCGAGGTTAAAGACGCCCGCCCGGGTGAAACTCAGGCAATAATAGGCAAGGTACAGAAAGTGGGTACTTTCAGGGCAAGAACCGGTACTCGTATAACCGAGATTGTTGTTACCGACGGAAAAAAAAGTAGAATATTCGCGGTCTGGTATAACCAGCCTTTTATGGGGAAAATGTTTTCAATCGGGCAGACGATCGTTATGTACGGAAAAGTCGAAGTACAGGCGCGGCTTCAAATAACGCATCCTGTATTTGAGATAGTGGAAAAAGACAGTTTGGAAGGGTCTTTGAGTATCGGCAGGATAGTTCCTTTTTATTCCTTGACGGAGAATGTTACTCAAAAATATTTAAGACGTGTTGTGTATGAAGCTTTATTTTCCGCGCAGATGGATATAGAAGACAATCTCCCGACATATATAAGGGCAAAAAAGAAACTGGTTGATTTTAAATTTGCCGTAGAGAATATACATTTTCCGTATTCAATGGAAAACCTGGAAAGAGCCTATAAACGTCTGGTTTTTGAGGAATTTTTTCTTTTACAGATAGTTATGGCGGCAAGACGCGGGAGAATAAAGAATAAAGGGATAAAACATGAGAAACATGAAAAATTAGCGGAAGAGTTTAAAAAGTTGTTTGAGTTTGAGTTTACCGGCGCGCAGAAGAAATGTATCGCTCAGATAGAGGAAGACATGGCGCAGGATAAGCCCATGTATCGGCTTTTACAGGGAGATGTGGGGAGTGGTAAGACAGTTGTCGCGATGTATGCTTTACTCATGGCTATAAAAGGAGGGCATCAGACCGCTATAATGGTTCCGACAGAGATCCTCGCGCGTCAACATTATGTAACTATCAGCAAAACGTTTATGCCGTTAGGGTTCAATGTAAGGCTTTTAGTGGGGGGGATAGACGAGAGCTCTCGTAACTTTATAAAAGAAGAAATATCTAGAGGAGAGACGGATATAATAGTAGGCACGCACGCCTTGATACAGGAAGGTATAGATTATAAAAAATTGGGGCTTGTCATAATTGATGAACAGCATAAATTCGGGGTTGAACAAAGAACCGGTCTCAGGCAAAAAGGTGAGATGCCGGATACACTTGTTATGACCGCGACTCCTATTCCCAGAAGTTTAGTGCTTACGGTTTTCGGAGATATGGATATTTCTTATATGAAGGAAAAACCCGTCGGAAGGGAACCCATAACCACATACTGGGTTGGAGAAGAAAAGCGTGAATCTGTTTATGAGTTTGTAAAAGATGAGATAAAAAAAGGACACCAGGTGTTCATGGTTTATCCTCGTATTAAAAAAACAGATGCCTCTCAGCTAAGAGCGGCGGAAGATATGTATGAACACCTTAAAGCGGATATTTTTAAAGGTATAAATGTAGCTTTGATCCACGGACGCATGAAAACGGACGAAAAAGATAAAATAATGGATGATTTTAGGAAAGGCAGGTATGACATACTTGTTGCCACAACAGTGATCGAAGTAGGGGTGGATGTGCCTAATGTTACGGTTATGGTTGTGGAACATGCCGAAAGATATGGATTAGCGCAGCTTCACCAGTTGAGGGGGCGTATTGGAAGAGGAAAATTTTCTTCATATTGTATTCTTATCGGCGAAGCCAAAACAGATAATTCATCCGAGAGGCTTTCCGTGATGATGGAAACCGATGATGGGTTTAAGATTTCCGAAAAGGATTTGGATATCAGGGGCCCGGGTGAATTCCTGGGAACGCGTCAAAGCGGTCTGCCGGAACTTAAATTTGGAAATATTGTAAAGGATTTTTCTATAATGGAAGAAGCCAGAGAAGAAGCGTTTAAGCTCATTAATGAAGACCCGCGTTTGGAAGATCCACGTAACAGAAATATTAAAAAACTTGTTGAAGAAAGATTCGGAAAAACTCTTAATATTGGAGATGAACATTGGATAACATGATCGCGTGTTTCTCAAAGAGCCGGAGTGGTGTTACGTGCTCAAACAGTCCTCGGCTTGC
>JAGLIU010000023.1 GCA_023142805.1 Candidatus Omnitrophota bacterium
GCGACCGGAGACATTTCATAAAGCGGGGATCTAAAGCCAAACACTCTTTGCATAAGAACCGTATCTTCATCAATTTTATGCCCTTCATCAAGAACATACCGCTGTCCGACCGGTTTAATAAATCCTATTTTTTTATAGCGTTTAGATAACGCGGCTATAAGCCCGATGGATACGGTCGTTTTTCCGACATTTTGACGAGTAGCGGCAATAAAAATACGTTTGGTTTTGCGGGTACCGAATATTTTTTCCCAAGTTTCGAGGTAAGTTTTCATGATAAGTTAGAATGGCACGACCTAAACAGTAGCTTTTTCTTTTATTCTGTTGTTTAAGTTAAAATGAATGATCTTCGTCCGGAAAACTCCCGGATTCAACATCAGTCTTGAAATCCTCAATGGCTTTGCTCACAATTGTCCCGACATCCGCGTAACGTTTCGTAAACTTAGGCACAAATTTATCAAAATATCCGATAATATCATGAGTAACAAGCACTTGACCGTCACAATGAACCCCGGCACCTATGCCTATCGTAGGTATGGATAGCTTATTTTGTATTCTTTTCGCGAGATTCGCCGGAATACATTCCAGAACTACTCCAAAACATCCCGCCTTCTCCAATTCAACGGCATCGTCAATAAGTTTCGCCGCCGAAGCGGCGTCTTTCCCCTGAACTTTATATCC
This sequence comes from Candidatus Omnitrophota bacterium, assembly GCA_023142805.1. Lineage (GTDB taxonomy): Bacteria > Omnitrophota > Gorgyraeia > Tantalellales > Tantalellaceae > JAGLIU01. The sequence goes on from JAGLIU010000023.1 coordinate 679, forward strand.
GCCGATCTTGTTCACGCTCTGAGGAGTAAGCCCCAAGTGTCCCAGAACCGGTATCCCCGAAAAAAGAATGGCCTTAACCCGGGAAACAACGTCCATACCCCCTTCCACCTTCACGGCCTCACATCCGGCTTCTTTTACAAATCTCCCGGCATTACGTATAGCATCCTCATCACTTGCTTGATATGACATAAATGGCATATCCCCTATAAGAAACGCGTTTTTTACGCCTTTTCTGACAGCCTTCGCGTGATGTATCATTTCATCCATAGTTACATAAATAGTCGAATCATATCCCAACATCACCATACCGACTGAATCACCTACCAACACCGCGTCAACTCCCGCGGAATCGATCAACCGTGCCATAGGATAATCATAGGCGGTCAACATTGAGATCTTTGATCTTTTTTCTTTTTTACGTTTAAAATCAAGTACTGTAATTTTACTATTGGTCATCGTCCGATCCTGTTCAATATTTCCGCGACAAGATAATTTGCTTTTATAGGCATAAAATGAATTCCATCACACATATCTTTTATGGAATTCATTATGTCCACAGAAATGCCCACAGATTCTTTCTCAACATCTTTGGTCTTATCCAACGATTCGATTATATCTTCGGGAATAACAACTCCCGGAATATTTACATTCATATACCGAGCCATTTTCGCGGATTTAAGAGGAACAATGCCTCCCAATAATTTTATTTTCCGCCTAATATGTTTTATAGCATTTGTAAATTCTTTGAAACTTTTAGGATCAAAAACAGCCTGTGTCTGAAAAAATCGCGCGCCCTCGGCTACTTTTTTTTCCATCTTTATGATCTCAGGTTCTAATGGCTCCGCTCCCGGATTAACAACCGCACCAACAAAAAAATCAGGATTAGAAGTTAACTTGTTCCCTGAAAGATCCACCCCGTTCTGAAGTCCTTTTATAGCGTGTAAAAGAGTTACCGCGTCAAGATCATAAACCGCTTTGGCTTGGGGATGATCTCCAAGAAGAGGATGATCTCCTGTCATTATCACGATATTGCGTACTCCCAGAGCATACGCGGATAAAAGATCTGATTCAAGCGCGATCCTATTCCGATCCCGGCAAGTAACCTGACAAATGGGTTCATATCCCCGGTCTTTAAGAAATTTACTCGTCGCGGCGGCTCCCAAACGCATAACCGCGCTTTGCTGATCCGTTACATTAACACCGTCAACCCGGCCCTTAACACATTCAAGCTCCTCAAATGTGGGATCCAAAGAAACCCCTTTAGGAGGACCGATCTCCGTAGTTATTACAAATTTGCCTTCTTCTAATAATTTTTTAAGCTGTGACATTTTGATCTTTATATGCTCTAAGAACGTTCCTCATAAGAATAGAGACCGTAACGGGACCGACACCCCCCGGAACCGGAGTTAACGCGGCCGCCTTTTCAAGAACCTCCTCAAAACAAACGTCTCCTACTATTCCTTTATCAGTTTTATTTATTCCAACATCTATTACTATCGTCCCCGGTGATACCCAATCACCACGGACCATCTCCGCTTTTCCAACAGCGACAACAATAATCTCGGCACCTCTGGCATGCCTGGAAAGATCTCCCCTTTCTGATGTCGCGATATTACATACTGTCGTTGTGGCCATTTCATTCATCATCATAAGACTCAACGGTTTACCGACTATAGGTGAATCTCCGATAATAACAACCTCTTTACCGTAAAGATCTATATTCTGTAAACGAAGCATTTTCATTATTGCCCCCGGAGTACATGGAAGAATATCCGCTTCCCGGCGTAATATCTTACCCAGATTATAAGGATGAAGCCCTTCCGCGTCTTTTCCCGGGGATATTTTTGAAATAATTTTATCGTGTCTTATCCCTTCAGGCAAAGGGTTTTGAACAATGATCGCGGTAACAGTCTCTTCCGCGTTAAGTTTTTCTATCGCTTCAATGATCTCATCCTGAGTTACCCCCTCATCCAGCACGGATGTAACAAACTCTATCCCCACCAGTTCAGCGGTCTTTCTCTGCATCTTCACATATATCTCAGAAGATTTACTCTTCCCGACCATCAGAGAAGCAAGTTTGATCATCCCTCCGGAGGCGGAGATCTTGTCAATCTCAGATTTCACCTTTTCATTTATCTTTGACGCTATAGCTTTACCATTTATGATCTCTGCCATTTTCCCTACTTTAACGTTTTTACGGCCTCGTCAATAAAGGTCCCCGCCGCGTTTAATTTTTCTTTTATTTCATGAACCGATTTTTTATCAAAAATTCGCTCAAGATTTATCTCCACATTCAGTTTAGCAGAACAAAACGCCCCTAAAAGCATTTCTGTCGCGCATTTTATATCACTGATAAGGTTCCGGTTGGCAATCGGCAAAACTCCTAATATGATCTCTATCGAGTCGCGACATTCGAGACAAATAGCAAGAGGAACATTCGCCGCGTTGACATAATCGTTCTGAGCTTCTCTTTTCTCGGACAACGTTTTCATAAGAGCCTCGAAAACCCGGCAATCCTCATCGATAAATTTTTTAATCGCGTTCAGACTTTTCATTTGAAGCGTTCTCGCGGTCAAAAGGACATCTTCTTTTTGTGTGTCAATCCCTTTCCTAATACTGTAATTTATGACCATAAGACTGAGTGCCGCGCCTAACGCCGCTGTAAGAGCCGCCGCGCTGCCTCCGCCCGGCGTTATCTTCTTCGCGGAAAGATCGTTTAAATACTTATCAATAGAGGAATCCAAATACTGTGTCATTTTCTTAAAACAGCCCTTTTATCGTACCTGTTTTCAAATCAATATCAACACTAGTACCTCTCGGAGCCTTCGGTAATCCCGGCATAGTGTTCACCCCTTCGCATTTTACCACAACATATCCAGCTCCCGCGGCCAAAACAACATCTTCAATCGGTAATTTAAACCCTCTCGGCCGACCTTTTTTGGTTGGGTTATTCGAAAGCGAAAGATGAGATTTAGCTATACATACCGGCAACTGACCAAATCCGGCTTTTTCTATTCTGGAAATACTCGCTTCCGCCTGTTCCGAATATTTGGCCTCACTTGCCCCATACATCGATTTCGCGACACGTTCTATTTTATTAGTAAGACTCATATCAGCGGGGTAAAGAAAACGTGTCCGTGACTTCTCCTGCGCGGCTTTCACCACAGCACGCGCCAATTCAACGCCCCCCTGACTCCCTGATTTATATACATCACTTACGGCTGTGCCCTGAACATCCAGAACCTCCGCGCGGCGAATAAGAGCGTTTATTTCTTTCATCGTATCTGTGTGAAATCTATTGATACAGACAACGATCGGCACACCGAACATTTTTAAATTTTCCACTTGTTTTTCAAGATTTGAACATCCGCGATCCAAAGCGGAAAGATTTTCTTTTTTTAACTGCGGGGGCAAAGACGATCCTTTAGACACATAATCCCCGCTATGCATTTTGAGCGCCCGGACCGAACAGTTTATAACAATAACATCCGGCCTAAGCTTTGACTGTTGGCATTTTATATCAATAAATTTTTCCGCTCCCAAATCAGCTCCAAACCCGCTTTCTGTTACCGTATAATCAGCTAGTTTCAAAGCCACATTATCAGCGATCACAGAACTTGAACCGTGAGAGACGTTAGCAAACGCTCCTGTATGCACAAAACATGGTGTGTGCTCTATGGTCTGTAAAAGATTAGGGTTGAACGCGTCTTTTAAAAGCGCGGCCATCGCTCCGGCAACTTTCACATCTTCAGCTGTAATAGGCTTTCCGGACTTACTGAATCCCACAACAACTTTACCCAAACGCACTCTAAGGTTTTTCAAGCTTGAAGCGAGAGACAATATAGACATACATTCACAAGCCGGGGTAATATCAATACCTGTTCTTCTATTAACACCATGAAGCTTACCTCCGCCTCCTATAGCGATATTACGCAGCGCGCGATCACTAATATCCATAACCCTTTTCCAGATAACCCCATCTTTACCAAAATCATGAGGGTCCCCCCTAAAAAGCGTGTTATCGATAAATGAAGCACACAAATTCTGCGCGTTAGCGACAGCATAAGCGTCACCGGTTAAGTTTAGATTTATGTCTTCGGCCGGCAAAACCTGCGAGTAACCGCCTCCGGCAGCGCCACCTTTCATGCCAAAAACCGGCCCCAGAGATGGCTGCCTTATACAGGAAATAGCTTTTTTGCCTATTTTATTAAGCGCCATACCCAGACCTATCGTATTAACCGTTTTGCCTTCACCCAGTTTAGTAGGCGTAATTGAAGTAACTAAAACTAATTTTCCGGGGTTACGGCTTTTTAGCGACCCTTTCAGTATTTCCGCTGAAACTTTTCCGATATAATTACCATACTTCGTCAGATATTTCGCGGTAATACCAAATTTTCTGGCAACATCACCTATATCTTTAAGCTTTACAGCCGTGCCTATTCTGCTATCGTAACTATAACTCATAAGGCCCCCTTTTTTTCTTTTTTTTTGAATCTCCGAACGGTCCAAAGGTTGTTCTATGGATCGGAGAAAGACCATGTATTCTTATCGCTTCCATATGTTTTTTTGTCCCGTATCCTTTATGTTGTTTGAACCCATATGCGGGGTATCTTTTGTCCTCGTCTATCATTACGCGATCACGAAAAACTTTCGCGGCGATCGACGCGCATGCTATTGAAAGACTTTTGCTCTCACCTCTGATAAGACAAGTCCTGGGTTGAGCCAAATGAACATTCATTCTGCCGTCAATCAACAGATAATTCGGTTTTCTATCCAAGTCTTCAACGGCTTTTTTCATTGCCAAAAGTGTCGCGTTAAAAATGTTCAGCCGATCAACTTCCTCAACACTAACAGACCCTATCCCCACGATACATTTATTCAATATTTCAATAAACGCCCTCTCTCGCATCCGTTCTGTTAGTTTTTTTGAATCATCAATCCTTTCGTCAAAATCCGCGTCGACAACAATAACCGCCCCGGCTACAACCGGACCCGCTAAAGGCCCCCTGCCGGCTTCATCTATACCGGCTATAGTGTCATATCCGGCATCAGCGAATTTTTTTTCATAAAAAAATGTATCTGTATTATTTTGTTTTGTCTTTTTGGACAATTTTTTCCTTAACACGTATAGCCTTTTTACCCTTTTTATCTCTCAAATAATACAATTTCGCTCTTCTAACTTTACCCCTTTTCTTTACTATGACCTTCTCCACTAACGGAGACTGCACCGGAAAAATACGTTCAACACCCTCCCCGTAAGAAATTCTCCTTACAGTAAATGTCTCCCGAGTTCCATCCCCTTTTTGTCCGATCACAATACCGGTAAAGATCTGTATCCTAACCTTGTTTTCTTCTTTGATCTTGAAATGAACATCAACAGTATCACCTATATCAAATTTTGATACCTCAGGTTTTATGTATTTTGCTTCAAGATCAGCTATCTGTTTCTTCATATAGCTCCTCCCTTTCTCTCTCTAATAAATCCGGACGCCTGGTCCTCGTCCTTTTTTCAGCTTGTTCCTCCTGCCACACCCTGATCTTTTTCGGATCACCGCAAAGTAAAACCGAGGGAACCCGCATATCATTATAAACCGCCGGACGAGTATACTGCGGATATTCCAGCATATCATTTTCGAATGATTCTTCTTCCAAACAATTTTTATCCCCTAAAACACCCGGAATAAGTCTTATCACCGCGTCACATAAAACCATCGCCGGAAGTTCCCCGCACGTAAGAACATAATCTCCTATTGAGATCTCCCTGTCAACTAATGATCTTATTCGTTCGTCAAACCCCTCATAATGTCCGCAGATCAAGATCATATGATCCAAAAAGGATAACTTTTTTGCTTCCCGCACATCAAATCTGTCTCCCTGCGGAGTAAGTAAGATCACAACTGTATTTTTCGCGCTTTTGTTCTTAAGATCTTTAAGCGCCTTATCGACAGGCTCTATCTTCATAACCATTCCCGGCCCGCCTCCATAAGGTTTATCATCGGCCGTTCGATGCCTGTCACAAGTCCAATCCCGAAGATCATGAACACGAATATCCACAACCCCTTCCCTCCGGGCTATTTTCATCATAGACTCGTCAAACACCCCTTTAAACATGCTCGGGAACAATGTGATTATATCTATTCGCATATACACCTTTTTTCGCGATCCGTGATCAGCTTTGAAAAAGCCGCCAACAAACTACTCCTCACTAAGCGCGATCATATATCCAAACGTTTTATTATACTTTTAACTGTTTCTGATGGTTTGGCTCCTGTCTTCAACCAGTATTCCACTCGTTCTCTGTCGAGTACCACTTGATCTTTGCCTTTTTTCGGATCATAACTGCCAAGTTCCTCCAGAGCTTTCCCATCTCTTTTTTCGGACTTTGTCATCGCTACAATGCGGTAAAATGGACGTTTTTTTGAACCAAACATCTTCAGCCGTAACACAACTGACATTTTTTCCTCCTTTTTAGTTCGCGATCCGGAAACTTCATTCTCCGGACTCTGACTTCTTAACACTAAACGATTTACTATTCTTTCACTCTATGAACTTTCGCGCCTACAGCGGAAAGTTTATCTTCAATACGCTCATACCCTCTGTCTAAATGATATATCCTCGATACTTCTGTATGTCCTTCCGCCATCAATCCCGCTAGAACCAAAGCGGCGGACGCTCTTAGATCCGATGCCATAACTCGCGCGCCGCTAAGTTTGTCCACACCTTTTATTATGGCTGTTGCCCCTTCGAGAATTATCTCCGCTCCCATCCTATTGAGTTCACTTATATGTATGAACCTTTCAGGGTACACCTTCTCGGTTATCACACTAAGCCCATTCGCGATCGTAAGCAAACTCATCATCTGCGCCTGCAGATCCGTGGGAAACCCGGGATACGTCAAAGTCGTAACATCAAGAGAATTTATTTTTCCTTCTCCGCGGCGGATCTCTATTCCATCTGATCTTTCTTCTATCTCACCACCACATTCTATCAATTTATCCGTTAAAGCAAGATTATGTTCCGGCAACGCGTTTTTAAGGAACAATTTTCCATTCGTCGCTACCGCCGCTATCATATATGTTCCGGTTTCGATCCTATCCGGAATAACTGAATATTCTATACCCTTAAGCTTCTTTACTCCTCTAACCCTGATAGTCGGAGTTCCCGCGCCTTTTATTTCCGCCCCCATCCCGGACAAAAACCCTGCCAGGTCCAGAACTTCAGGCTCACACGCCGCGTTTTCAATAACAGTTTCTCCATCAGTTAAAACCGCGGTCATCAAGATATTTGATGTTGCCAAAACACTGGATCCAAAATGTCCGCCGAGATAGATCCTGTTGCCTTTCAGTTCTTTTCCCTCGGCAAGAATATATCCTTCTTCAACGCGGATCTTGACCCCAAGCGCCCTCAACCCCTTTAAATGAAGATCTATAGGCCTGGGGCCTATAACACATCCTCCCGGGAACGAAACTCTGGCCTCCCCATATCTGGCGATCAACGGCCCTAATACCGAGATCGAAGCTCTCATAGTACTTACCAGTTCATACGAAGCTGTAACATTTTTTACACTGCCCTCAGATATTTCAACTTTGTCCCCGGTTTTTGTTATTTCCCTTCCCAGAGAATTAAGAATATCTATCATCGTATAAACATCCTTCAAATCCGGAACATTGGAAATAACGCACCTGTCATCCGTCAGGATAGTTGCCGCGAGAATAGGCAAACAAGCGTTTTTCGCGCCGCTTATAGTAATCGTACCTGATAATGGTATCCCGCCTTCTATCGCTAATCTATCCACGCTTCCATCCTATGATAACACGTTCGTAACCATTGAAATCTTTAAAACTGGTCACCCGGGAAAATCCATGCTCACTAAACAGACCCTTTACCTTAGAAGCCTGGTCATATCCGCATTCAACCGCGACAAAACCTCCCTTTGCCAAAAACTTTCCGCTTTGCTCGGCTATAACGCTTAAGTGATCCATCCCCTCGACTCCTGAATAAAGCGCTGTGCGGGGTTCTTCTCTCACCCATGCGTCCAATTCATTATAATCCATTTTTGAAACATACGGCGGATTGGAAATTATAGCGTTAAATTTTCCTTCATATGTTTCATCAAAAACATCAAACATGTCCGACGAGACAAACCTTACGTTATCATTACACCCAAATCGATCAATATTATCCCTCGCGACATCCAGCGCGTCCGAAGAAATATCCGTAGCTATAATACTGCAATCCTCTATCAACCTCGCTAGAACCAAAGCTATAACTCCGCTGCCTGTTCCAAGGTCCAGAACAACGGGCTTTTTATCCGCTTTTTCAAGAAGAAAATCCGCGGATATTGAAACCAACAGTTCTGTTTCCGGCCGGGGTATC
>JAGLIU010000230.1 GCA_023142805.1 Candidatus Omnitrophota bacterium
AGAAAGAATGCGAAGTCCCTTTCAAGCCCAGGGATGACCGTCCCGTATACTGCAAGGACTGCTTTTCAAAGCGCAAGAACGAAAATCGTTAAAAGCGAGTCGAATGGCGAAATGAAAAGGAGGAGCAACCATGGGCGATAAAGGCCAGAAAGATAAGAATAAACACAACAAACAAGTAAACAAAGTAAAAAACGCAAAAAACGAAGCAAAGAAGAAAAAACAAGAAAAAGCACACTAGGAAAAACTCCGGCCTATCTTTGCGCCTAAAAATCTCTTATAGGGGCAGGTCTCCACACTTGACAAAATAACAAAAATGTCAAGTATGGAGACCTGCCCCTATTATTTCTTTCTTGTCAAAGATCCGGCAGGCGGACGAAGTACGAGCTATTCGTTAAAAAATTAGCAAATAATTCAGAAAATAAAACCGGATTTACAGATCTATCCGAAAAAGAAATCATTAGCCTGAATTCAGCAATACCCCCCACGAATCTGACCGAATGCCAAAGGCATGAGGAAATACCGTGTAAGACTTAATTGATCCACTAACGCACAGAATTTTGATTGTACAAAGGAAGTAAATATCTATCTCTCTCTTCCTTATGAACCGTAACAATTAACTTGATACTTTTTTACAAAGGAGTAAAATAGTTTTGAAGATCAAAATTTTATAAAAACAATATTGCCGCGATGAAATAATAGCGCTAAAACATATTCAGTAATATACCATAAAAGCATTTTCAATAAATAGTCGATGTTGCTTTTTCTTGAAGGGAGAATATAAAATGAAAGACGCTAATAGGGCTAAAAAACAAAATACATCGGAGGGAAAACTCAAAACTTCTAATCGGCAACTTCGCGCCGAAATCACCGAATGCAAACAGATAGAAGAAAAGCTAAAAAGAACACTTACAGCAATCAGTATGAACAGAGACCTTTTTAAAGCGATAATAAATTCAACTCCGGATTGGATATTCGTGAAGGACAGGAACTTCCGCTATATCCTCGTGAACAAACCATACGCGTCAGCTATGGGAAAATCGCCGGAAGACTTTGTGAATAAAGATGATGTTGAAATCGGATTTTCCAAAGAACTAATTTTTGGAAATCCCGACAAAAAAATAGCCGGACTTAGAAATGATGACCAAAAAGTATTGAATGGAGAAATAGTCCATAATCCGTGTGATCTCGCGATTTCCGCGAACGGAGTATCCATTCCTTTTGATACTTACAAAACACCCCTAAAAGACAAAGATGGTGATACCTGCGCTATATTGGGTTTTGCCCACAATATTAACAAAAACAAGAAAGTAGAAGCGGCATTGAAGGAAAGCGAGGAAAAAGTTCAAACTTTGTATAATTCATCAAGTGACGCGATAATGCTTCTTGATAAAAAAGGTTTTTTTGATTGCAATGCCGCGACTCTGCGACTTTTCGGTTATACCAGCAAAAAGGAATTTTGCAACAAACATCCGGGTGATCTTTCGCCTCCGACTCAGCCGGACGGCGCTAATTCGGTAACTTACTCCAAAAAGAATATCGCGTTTGCCCTAAAAGAAGGTAGCGCGCGGTTTGAACACTTACACCGACATTCGGACGGTACTGATTTTCCTACCCAAGTATTACTTGATAGAATGATGTTGGGCGGCAAAAAAGTACTTCAAGCGCGGGTATTTGATCTCACCGAAAACAAAAAAGCGGAAGAAACAACAAAGAAAAGACTTGCGGAACTAGAAATATTTCACAAAGTGACTGTAGGCCGTGAAATAAAAATGATTGAACTGAAGAAAGAAATTAATGCTCTATGTAGAGAATTAAATCGAAAAGAACCATATCTGTAAATTATTCTGATCAATATAATTAACTCTCCTGTTTAATAATTTAACCCGGACATTTTTCGTCTAACTCATTTTCCAAATCAACTATACAATTGACAATTGAACACATTTATATATAGTCCTACGATACCTGATTTTTAAGAAATATTTAATTTCTAAACATCTCAAGGGGCCCAAAAACGAAAGATAGGAATTGTGCTTTTACACACAGTCTCTATTTTTTTTAATATTTGGTAAACTAAATCGTCTCGTTTGTACTGAAAATCTGAAATATTTCAGGATACGCGGGGGAATGCTGTTGGGGAAGTATTATGCCGCCGTTAATATTCATTTCGTCGTAATCCGCTTGTCCTCCTTTTGTCATTACAGGTTTAATATGTTTCTGTAAGATCAGTTTTTTGGTTTTATCATGTCTTTTTAATTTTGCTTTCTCAAGATTTTCGAATCGAAAGATATAAGTTCCATCATGCCCTTTGTGTGGAGGCTTTATTGTCCCTGAGGGAGAAAGTAACAAGAAAAGCTCTTTGTTTTTTTCAACGATACTTGACGCGGTAAAAACAACATAGCCAAAATTTACCGCGTCCTTATAGTCGGTAAGAGTTCCACGATATTGCCATGTTTTCCCATGATCTCGTGACGCTATTAAGACTATTTTTGCTTTTTCCCATTGTCCGAGCTCATGGATCGCTCTAACATCAAGACTTAGGTAAATTACCCCATTTCTTACGACTGATCCCAGCTCTGAAAAATATTTATACCCTTCCAGCTCGGAATGTATAGTTGTTAGATCTAACGCGCCGGGTATATTCCTATCAATAAAAGGACCCATTACAAATAAAGGTATCTCGCCAGACCATTCTCTCCCTGGATTGGACGTATATCTATAAACAATTAGACCGTTGGAATAGAGATGCTTTTTTTGGGAAGGAGCAAATTTTTTCATGAAATACTTGTTATAAAAGATCTTCCATTCTCTCCCCGGATCCTGAGGATCATATAAAATCGTTGACATCTCGCAGTTCCAGGAACCGAATATCGGCTTCCCTGATTCATCAAAAGTCTTTCCGTCATGAAATTTCCCGATTGTTTTTACATATTCCCAGGTTTCCCCGTGATCAGTAGTCTCTGCCAGATGAACTGCCGCGTTCCCGGAAAAAACACGCGTATAGCTCATCCACCCTATACCCTCCGGACCGTACTCAATTGATGGATCCCCGACACCGTTTTTTACTTCATCACCGGCGATGTCTATCTTTTTCCAGGAATTATCACGATTCTTTTTAGCCTTATTTTCGGCTATCTTCTTAAGTAGTATCTTAAAAAATTTACCTTCTTGTTTCTCCTTTGCAAACGAATCCACTCCAATACCACAAATCAAAACGAAAAAGGATAACAAAACAACGTAATATTTCCTCATTTTTATCCCTTTGTAATTTTGTTTTTTCATAGCGATATTATAACATCATCTCGGCAGAACTACACCAAAAGATGTCGTCATCGTAGTCGGAATTGTTTACACCTCACCTCATCCTTTTTAGTAGGCGGGGTTTAAACCCCGCCTACTAAAAATACGCGAATAGCGCGTCCTATTCACCAAAAATCAACAGCAGTTAAACAATAATTGCTTTTCTCAGGTTACTTCCCCAACTTATTTGGAACTTTCCTCTTTATACTGCATAATAGTAGCGAAAATAACCTTACTTTACTTGTAATACCCTACTTATAGGGTACACTACTAATAGGGTAAGATTTGAATGTTAAAATATTAAGTAGAACACAATATAAAGAGCAAAAACCTCTGATATTTATGTTTGTAAAGATCAGAATTCTGCAAAGTACCTATTCCCGTCAGAGCTAACGACGGGAACACGTGTTTTGCAAAATCCTCTCAGAGGTAAAAAAAGGAGCTAAAATGTCATACGATTATCAGACTATATTGAAAGAAACGGCAGAAAAAAACCCGGTGTCCGCGAAAAAACTCAGCGAACTGCGAGAAAAGAGAAAACAGGTAGTTGGACCCGAAATAGGAATAAATGTGGTTGGAGAGATAGATCTTTGCCGACCTACATTAGACGGAGCTGAGTTTATCAAAAATTTTAGGATTTTACGCATGGTAGGGCTTCAATGGAATTTATCCAGCCTATTAGGGAGCAAAGCAGGCGATGGAATAGTTTATTCTATAGGCATTAAACTCGGAAGAGATTTGGTTACAAGCAACTTAGTAGCGGGAAAAGACCCCAAGGAATTTATAATCAATTTTGCCAAACTTGTCGAAAACTTGAAAATTGGTGTTATCTCCGTAGTCGAATGGAAAAAAGATTTCCCCAACATCTTAAAGATTGATGAATGTATATCCTGCGCGGGAATGTCGAATGTTGGAGAGCCGGTTTGCCATTATGAAGGTGGAATTATAGCAGGTGTCCTCTCAGAGTATTTTAAAACATTAATAGTAGCAAAGGAAGTAATATGCTGGGGGGATGGCGGGGAAACCTGTCAATTTGAACTTTACACAAAATAATTAGGAAAAAACACAATGATGCTTTTACTAAAAGACCTCTCGCTGCAACTTAATGGCACAAAAATACTCAATGGGTTAAACTTGAACCTTAACGATGGCGAGATTTTAGGTTTGAACGGTCCAAATGGTTGCGGTAAAACAACAACACTTTTGACTATTTTCGGCATCTACAAACAGCGTAGCGGACATATCACTTTGGAAGACGCGTGTATTGATGAATTGAAAACTCACGAACGTATAAATTCGGGGATATTGTTCGTTCCGCAATCGCTTCATCAATTTTGGATATCATGCCATCAAAGGGTCTGTGGCTTTACTCCTGGAATAACAGTTCTTGCAAATGTATGTGAAGTTATAAAATCCGAACGCCGGGCTTTAAAGTTGCTGAAGATTTTTGGGATTGATTCAATAAAACAAAGTATGCCCGCGCAATTAAGTTGGGGACAGCAACAAAGACTCGCTATCTTAAGAATGTGCGCGTTCAAGCCAAAAGTCCTGCTTCTTGACGAACCCTTCGGAGCTATAGATCTGCCAAGTGAAAAGAAATTGAAAAAATTCATCAGGCAATATTTGAAAGAAAATCGTATCAGCGCGATCTATACTACGTCAAAATCTATCAAAACTAAAGACTTCTGCGATCGAGTTATTTCAATAAAAGATGGGAAGATAAAATCCTTGAGAAAACAAGAAAAATTATAAAATGAAAGATAATAAAAAAAATATAGCAAATATGGTGTTCTCTGCCGAGGATCTTAAAAAAGAGCATATAATTACATTATATTCATATCTCGATATCGTAAACAGGCTTTTAAAAATTGTCATTCCTGTGATAGGCATCGATACCTGCGAAAAAGTTTTAAGTCAGATATCCTTGAAACATAAAATTTTAAAAAATTCTAAAATAACCGATGACAAAACACTTATATGTCCCTCGGCCAAAGAGATCCTTAGCAAAGAGACAGAAACTACCGCTGTAGCCGTAATCATATCCGCTTTTTATATGTTTATCTCAAAAGTTAAAAATATCTATGTTTCTATGTCCTCTCCGGAACTTGGTATAGCCGCGTTAATATTAGCTGCCACAGGAGCGTCAAAAGAAAGTTTGATTACAATTGAAAAAACAAAAAAAGAATTAGAAAGTCAAGTTGAAAAACGCACTACAGAATTAACAAAAAAAATACACGATTTGGAAAAATTTCGCAAACTTACGGTGAACCGGGAATTAAGGATGATAGAATTAAAGAAAAAAATGAATGACTTATCAAAAGACCTGGATAAATCAAAAAAGCGTTAACAAGAACCGTAAAAAAACAATAAAATATTACCCGCCGTTTCCTTCGCTTGACATTATTCAATCCTGAGATCGATCAAATTGAAAAGTCAGGAATATCATTACAGAACTGATCTTTACTTTTTCCGAGCCGATTGTACAACAGGTAATTGAATAGTAAAAGTAGAACCCTTGCCTACTGTACTTTCAATGTTTATTTTACCCTTATGTCTGTCAATTATTCCATATACGGCAGTAAGCCCTAAGCCCGCTCCCTTTCCTGTTTCTTTCGTAGTAAAAAAAGGTTCTCTTATTCGCTTCAGATCTTCCCGCTTAATACCTCTGCCGGTATCAGAAAACGCGATTTCAACAACATTGCTTTTTTCAAGATAGGTCGTTTTTATGACAAGTTTCCCTTTTTGGGATATCGCGTCAATTGAATTTAAAATGAAAGCCACAAAAATTTCTTGCAATTGGTTTTTATTAGCCCTGATAACCGGAATATTCTCCCCTAATATCTTTTCCGTGGTCATCTTAGAGTACCGCGTCAAGGGCCATGTAAGCTTTAACGCGTCTTCAATAACTTTGTGTATATCGATAGATTCAAATTCCTGTACCGGTTTACGAGAAAATCTGGCTAGTCTGGATAATAGATCAGAACTTTTGTGTTCCATCTCCGCTATCCCTTTTAAAAACTCACTTTCTTCGCTTCCATTCTTCACGTTCTCCAGTAATATTTTCGCGTAACCTTTGATGACGATCAAACAGTTTTGTATATCATGTACTGTTCCGCCGACCAAATAACCTGTAGTTAAAAATCTATGCATATTCCTCAAAGATCCTTCCTGCTTCTTTCTTTGCAAGAATTGTATAACCGTAGAGGAATTCGCGCTAAAATAGCCAAACGCGAAAAGAAATGATACATTCGCGATGAGGAGACTGATCATTTGGGAGGTTGACATTTCATGATCATAAAAAGATACAGAAGGTAACAATCCAAAATGTTCAAGAAGTACGATCGATGAAAAAAATAAAGCGGAAACTCCGGCAGCGAAAAAAACCGCGGAAGTACTGGAAACCACTCCCGCCCAAAGTATAACCGCGTAATAAGCTATATTTACAACAGGAGCCTTTATCCCTCCCATATAATACAGGATCCAAGAGATAGCGATAATATCTACTACCATTTGATAATACTGAAATCTATTGAGATTAACTCGATGAATAAAAAATTTATACGGCTGATTTAAAACGGATTCCACAAAGATCAGGGCTATAAAAGCAAAATTGAGATAAGAGTATCCCCCTATAAATTTCATCGATAAAAGAAAAAATAAAAGTAAAGAAAAACTTATAAACCGTATTTTCCCGGCCAATTTATATTTTTTTAGCAGTTCTTCCTTGGAATTATTATTAAGCATTTTAAAACTCTTCCTATTACTTAAACAGCAAGGCCTTTTCTATCTTGGATATAAGATCATCCGTCTCTATCGGCTTTACGAGAAAATCAACTACACCCAGTTTATACATCATCAACTTATCTTTGTCTGTATCCAGAGCGGAAAGCGTGATAATCGGTATGCCTTTACCTCCGGGGTCCTCATTTAACATCTGACAGACCTCGATCCCATCTATTTTTGGCATAAGGATATCAAGCAATATAACCTCCGGCTTAAACTCGCGTATCCGCAAAATTATGTCCTTTGCGTCAGATAAGGTCAAAACCTCATATTTATCCGTCTTCTCCAGATTAATTTTTATCAACTTAAGAAAATGCTCTTCATCATCAACTATCAGTATCTTTTTCTTTTCCACAACATCCTCCTTAGCGTAGCTTAAATACTATAATAAATTTTGTACCTTTATCTTTTTTACTTTCCGCGTAAATCAAACCTTCATGCAAATGCATTATGTTCTTCACGATCGAAAGCCCCAGACCTGTTCCTTCCGTTCGTCCTTTTGTGGTAAAAAAAGGATCAAAGAGATTATTTTCTATATCCTCATCTATACCGATACCTGTGTCTTCTATTTCTACAATAATCGCTTTTTCGCCGCATTTAAATACATCATCACTCCTATTTCCAACCCCGTTTCCCGTCTCGTCGTCAACCCTTGTCAGATAAGAGCGAATGTAGAGTTTCCCTCCATCGGGCATAGCGTCAATCGCGTTGTCAAACAAATTCACAAATACCTGTTCGATCTTTTTTAGATCAATCGCGATCTTGGGCATGTCCTTTTCGAATTCCTGAAACACCTCAATATTCTTAGAGTTCAATTTATGTTCCACTAAAACGAGAGAACTCTCTATTACCAAGTTTATACCTTCGGGATTTATTTCCAATTTTCCGGCTCTAGAAAAATCAAGAAGCACGCGTATAATACTATCCGCCCTTTTAATGCTGTCTTTCATAATTTTAAGTATTTCATGTTTGTCTTTTTGGTTTGAAGGAACTTCTCCCTCTAGATAATTTATTCCCTGTAATATGATCCCCAACGGGTTCTTCACTTCATGCGCTATACCGCTAGCCATTTTTCCGATCGCTTCCATCTTCTCGGACTGTACGAGTTGAACTTGGGCAATTTTTATCTTCTCATAGGAGTCCTGCAAATCTTCCATAATATTTAAAGTCGCTTTTTGGGACTGAATCAGTTCATTTTCTACCTTTTTACGATCGATAATATTTTTACCCACACAAACTATGCTTCTTACTTTACCACCTTTATCTTTCATAACGGATCCGCTGAAAATCATAGGAATTTTTTTGCCATCTTTGGTTTTATAATTAGCCTCCGCCCCTCTTAATTCTCCGGTTTCAAGAAATTTCTCAAATTTTGATTCTTTAAGAAATATTTTTTTTTCT
>JAGLIU010000231.1 GCA_023142805.1 Candidatus Omnitrophota bacterium
GTCTTTGCCTTTAGCTGATGTTGAGATAGTTTCGGGATATATAAATAAAGTGTTGTTTATCGCGCTTGTGATGGCTTTCGGGATAGCGATCGTTATTAGTTTTATAGCGGCACGGGTTCTATCAAAACCGATAGAGCATATTTCCGTGATGGCGAGTAAAGTAGCAGCCGGTGATTTTACTAAAAAGATAATGGTTAAGACACATGATGAGATAGGTCGTCTTGCTGAAGCTTTTAATCATATGTCGGCGGAAGTTTGTTCTAAAATGGAGCAAATTGAAGATAATAAAGCCAAATTAGAAGCTGTTCTTTTAAGCATGTTTGATGGTGTGATGGTGGTAGATTCCAAAGGGATGATATTGCTTATGAATAAAGCTTTAAAGGATTTACTGGTAGTTGAATACGCGCCTGAAGGCAGGAAACCTCTTGAAGTGATCCGGAATGTTGAAGTCCAAGAGGTCGCTGATAAAGTTTTGAAAATGAGAGCAGGGGTCGAATCAAGAGAAATATGTATTTTATTGCCTGAGGAAAAAAGATTGATCGTACATGGTACGCCAATTTCTCAGGGGAAAAAAATAGAGGGGGCGGTCTTGGTGTTTCACGACGTTACCGAGATACGCCGTTTAGAGAATGTGCGTAAAGACTTCATTGCTAATGTCTCACACGAGTTAAGAACACCGGCATCAAGCATAAAGGGGTTCGCGGAAACTTTAAGTTCCGGGGCTATTGATGATAAGGAAAAAGCGAAAGAATTTGTAAAGATCATAGAAGCAAATTCCGATCGGTTAGTGCGGCTGATAGAAGATCTATTGGATCTTTCAAAGATAGAATCAGGCAAGATCAATTTGAACCTGAAGCCCTGTCCCCTGAGTTCTATAGTAAAAAAAGTTATATCCCAAGTCGGAGACCAGGCAAGAAAGAAATCTATACTGGTAGAAAACAAGATCAGTAACGAGATCCCGGATGTTTTAGCTGATGAAGTTTTCATAACTCAGGTTTTTTTGAATTTGATAGATAACGCTATAAAATACACAAATGAGAGAGGGGTCATATCAGTCGCGGCTTTTCTGGAAAACGAATTTGTTAGAATAGAAGTTAGAGATGACGGTATAGGCATTTCTGAAAAAGATATTCCCAGGATCTTTGAACGTTTTTATTGCGCCGATAAAGCGCGGTCGAGAGAATTAGGGGGGACAGGTCTCGGGCTTTCCATAGTAAAACATGTGGTAGAGGAACACGGTGGTCAGGTTGACGTTAAAAGTTTACTTGGTCAGGGAACTACCTTCAGTTTCACAATTCCTAAAGTATAATTTTATTGTTTTTCCACAATTATTTATTTTCCAGTAGGGGAAATAGGTCCGCTTAATTCACACAAAGTTCACTTTTTTGTAGTAAAGTTGCCACATAGAAAACATATACTTTACCTGATCTTTAAAACTAAAAGGAAATTAACGAAGAAAGGAGGAAGTATGGAAGCGATAGTAACAGTAACTTTTGTAATAGTGCTTTTTGCTATTGGAATAACCTATTTAAGGGCTTGTAAAAAAATGTCGGAAGATCTACTGAACACGGTTAAATTTAGCATAGACACAGAAAAGGAAGGCTGTGACTATCGTTTAAACATACAACTGGATAGGCCCGACTTTGATAGTCGCGATGATTTGACATATTCGGATTTTGAAAAAAGCGTTAAACAGATCAGGAAAAAGGATAAGGAACTTTGTGGACAAAAATAATGTTACAGAAAATTGTTGAGAAGGAGGATTAAGAAAGATGAAGAAAAAACTGATGATTGTGACGTTGATAGCGATTTTACTTGTGAGTTTTTGTGTTACCAAAAGCTGGGCAGGTGAAGTAGATATACTGATCAACAAACTGGTGGAAAAGGGAATTCTCACGCCGTATGAAGGACAGATATTGTCAGCTGAGGTCAAAGAAGAAGCGGTAAAGGAACTTGCTCAAGGCAAGGCGGTTACAGCACCCGCTTGGACTCAAAAGATAAAAATAAAAGGTGACGCCAGGTTCCGGACTCAAGTGGAATGGGGGAAAGGCAAAGCGCCGGCGCATCAACGAATACGTAACAGGGTAAGGGCCAGACTTGGTGTTGAAGGGAAAGTCAATGAACAGATCGACGCGGGGATCTACGCGGTTACCGGCGGCAATGATCCGAGATCAACTAATATGACTCTGGATGATGGTTTTGAAACTCAAGACTTTCGTTTGGACGCGTACTATATAAAGTGGATGCCGGAACTTGATAAACAAATAGGTACCGGGACGGTGTGGTTGGGAAAATTTAAAAATCCATTTCAGAAAACAGCGCTTCTCTGGGACGGTGATATTTGTCCAATGGGTGTAGCCGCTCAGTATATGTCTCCCAGTTTTGAGCTTGGGGAAGTTCCCACGAGTCTTTACGGGAACTTTGGGTTTCTCTGGCTGGATGA
>JAGLIU010000232.1 GCA_023142805.1 Candidatus Omnitrophota bacterium
AAAAGTAGTAGACGATATGAGATCCGCGCTCGCGCCGTATATGGGCAAGGAGGTTGTGTTTGGCATAAGAAGCGAAGATATATATGATAAACTTTTTGTTTCGGAAGCTCCCCCTGAAAATATTGTTACAATGACTTGTGAGGTTGTTGAACATTTGGGTTCGGAGGTTTATATACACATGAATACAGGGAAACACCTTGTGGTTGCCAGGATTTCCGGTGACGCGAATCCCCAGATAAACCAGGATCTGGAAGTTGTTTTTGATATGAGTAAGATTCATTTTTTTGATAAGACAACCGAAGAAACCATTATTTAGTAGGCTTTTCTATGGCCATTCAAATAACTCCTTTCACGAAAAGGAACTTCCTTATAGCCGTTACGATTCTTATTTTTACAATACTCTTGTATAGTTTGAATGGTTTTGTTCCGTTGTTGTGCGATTATATTCAACATCTGGAATTTGTCGCCATAAGCGTTATGATAATGATGAGCATTGTTATTATGCTTTTATGGGGATTATTGGGTGTATTGGGGGGATTGTTATCCTTTCTGACCGCGATGATATTTTTATATAAACCTTTGACAGATCTTAATCCGTATTATTATAGTGTGCTCATAATGGCGTTTTTTCTCAGCAGCTTTGTAGGAAATTATATACATCGTAAGATAAGTGTATTTCGGCAGAAATATACCGTTGATAAGGAAAAAATGGAAGAGGATACCAATCTTATTATAAATCACAAAAAGAATCGAAAAGCTGAAGTATTAGCTATGGGGGATAAGATCGTAAGTCTCCTGAAACTAAAGAATATAGCGGATCGTCTAAGTCTATCGCTTTCCGGGGAGGATATAATAAGCATAGTCTCGGAAGAAACACTGAAGATATTTACCTCTGACAGCAGGGTATTGGTTTTTACGGTTGAGGGGAAGAAAAAGGAGCTGAATCTTTCATATACTTTAAAGGCTGATGAGCGTAAGGCTTTTATTATGAAAAATGGCGGGATATTTGATAAATGGGTGTACAAGAACATGAAGAGTCTGTTTGTTAAAGATACAAGTAAAGATTTTAGGTTTTCAATAACCGGTGAAGAAAAGAAAGATGACGCGGTTTCGGTAATAATAAAACCTCTTGTTGTGGAAAGTAATATTCTGGGATTGCTCAGAGTGGATTCAAAACGGGAAAATGTATTTGCTCAGCATGAATTACGGATATTGGATATTATAGGTGAACTTGCGGCTGTCGCGCTTGAAAATGCCCGTTTGTATCGTCAAACTGAAGAGTTGGCGGTAAAGGACAGTTTAACGGGGCTTTATGTGCACAGATATTTTATGGAACGTTTAGAAGAAGAAGTAAAAAGAGCGCTTCGTAGTGACGGTTCTTTTGCTCTTTTGATGTTGGATATAGATGATTTTAAGGAGTTCAATGATCAATATGGGCATATGTCAGGAGACGCTATATTGAGAAAAATAGGGAATGTGTTAAGATCTAAAGTTTCGGCGGGAGATTTTGTAGCAAGATATGGAGGAGAAGAATTTGTTTTTCTAGCGCTTAATTGCAAGAAAAAAGGGGCTGTTAAACTTGCTGAAGAGATTCGTGAGGCGATAAAAAACAGTCCTATAACGGTACGTAGAAAAAAATGCGGGGTCACTGTTTCTGTCGGAGTAGCCGTTTTTCCCGAAGACGCTAAATTCAGAGATGACATAATATGGGAGGCCGATAAGTTTTTGTATAAGGCCAAAAGTAAAGGTAAAGATGTTGTATGTTCAAAATGATGTTTAAAAAATCAGTTTATTTCAAGTCAACGTTATTATTCGGGTTGAATCTTCTTTTGATAGGAATGAGCTTGAAATTTTGTGGTACACCTCAAAGAGATGAGTATCTTGTTCTTTTTCTTATCTCTTTGGTTTTTATTTTGGCCCCATTTGTGATGTCAAAACCGATGGTAGTAAGTTTATTTGTTATGAACCTGGTGTTTTTTATCATATATGGAATTACAAATGTATTGGATCGTATTGATATTTTTGTTTTTATGGGACTTTTCGCGGGAACTTATGGCGGTGGATATTTGCTGAAGTCATTTTTCAGTTCGTTTTTAGAATACCAGGATAGAGACATTGCCGGTAGAAGGAAAACCTACAATGTCGCGGTTAGTGAACTGGAATCCATAGAACGCAGAGGAAGAAAAATAGAGAATGAATTAATTCGCATATCGCGTCTTTATAAGATAACAAAAAAATTAGCGCCTATATTGAAACTGGAGGATCTGCTTGAAGCGTTGTTTAATTTTCTGGAAGAAAACTTTAAGTTTGAAACCGTACATTTATTGACATTTAAGAACGAGAAATTTTTTAAAGGTATATCAAAAAGTATGAGTAATAAGCAGTCTGTCGAAGATAAAGAAGAAGATGTGGATTACGAAGAAATAGTGAAGTATGTTATCGCTCATGGATCTGAATCGTTTTTTGTGGATAGAGCGGAAGGATCAGAATTTTTGGATAACGCGAAAATACGTTCCGATCAATTTATGATCTTCCCTCTTTTTATAGGAAAGAATCTTTGCGCTATGTTAGCTGTCGAAGGGTCTTCTAAAGCCAGTTATGGAAGGTTTCGATTGTTAATATCTCAAATAGCTCTGGAATTCAGGAAAGTACAGCTTTATGAAAAAGTTCAGGAGTTATCTATCGTGGATGGACTTACAGAGGTATATCTAAGAAGATATCTAATGGACAGGCTTGAAGAAGAGGTGGATAGGGCTAATAGACTGGGGCTTACATTTTCGATCGGTATGGTTGATGTGGATCACTTTAAGGAATGTAATGATAAGTACGGACATCTTGTGGGAGATGCCGTTCTGAAGAAAATAGCGGAAAGGCTTAAAGGATCTGTAAGAGAAGTTGATATGATAGCCCGGTATGGTGGAGAGGAATTTTGCGTAGTATTGCCCGAAACGTCGAAACAACTTGCTATGACGGTTTCCGAACGTCTTCGTAACTCCATTGAATCTAAAGGCATAAAGGCGTTTGATGAGGAGATTAAAAAAACCGTTAGTGTCGGAATCGCGACCTATCCTGAAGACGGCAATGACGTGGATTCGTTGATAGAGAAAGCCGATACCGCGCTTTATAAAGCAAAACGAAAGGGACGCAATCTGGTTTGCTCCGCGTGAGGATGTTATACGTTAAAAGTAAAGGAACCTGTAGAAAGGGAAATAAAGGATGAGACTAGGAATCTTAAAAACGGTAAAAGCAGTAATAGGTATATGTGTCGCGGTCAGTTTTACCTTTTCTTCCTTCGCTGATAACTCGGAAGATATACTGGAATTAAAATCCGGGCAACCTATAATGGTTGACGGGGATATGGTCGAGTATTCTGAGGGAAACGGAGAAATAGTCGCGGAAGGTAATGTGGTAATTTCTTATGGAAAATCCGTGCTCTCGTGTGACAAAATTGTGGTCAATACAAAAACCAAAAAAGCTCTTTGTGAAGGTAATGTTCGGGTAGAACAGCCTGAAGGTGTTTTAACAGGTGAGCGTATACGATATGATTTCGATAAGGAAAAAGGTGAGATCATAGGAGCTGAAGTCGATGCTTTCCCATGGTTTGGACATGCCGCGGAAAGCAGTAAGGTCGCTGAAAACGAGTATGTTCTTAAGAACGGATATATAACAACATGTGATCTTGATGTGCCGCATTACAGGATCAAAGGTCAGGAAATACGAATATTTCCAAACGAGAAAGTGATAGTCAAAAATGTTACATTTTACATTGGCAAGATCCCTGTATTATGGTTTCCGTATTACTATCATCCTTTAGTGCAGAGCCGCGCGAAAGTGCAGTTTATTCCGGGGAGCAGTACGGATTGGGGATATTTCCTATTATCGGCTTGGAGGTTTTACATTAAAGGAGAAACAAAGGTAGATGTTTTAGTTGATTATCGTAGTAAAAAAGGTTTTGCGGAAGGTGCTAACGTATACTATGATACCACGGATTTTTATAAGGATTCGACGTTAGGAGAAGGAGTTTTGAGTTCATATTTTATACACGAAAATGACAAAGGTACTTATGCTCCTACGGCTTTTACCGGTGA
>JAGLIU010000233.1 GCA_023142805.1 Candidatus Omnitrophota bacterium
GGGATGCTGGAATTTAACAGGTTCAGTGACGAGTATGTTCTCAAAGACTATTTTTATAATGAATACGAAGAGGTCAACAGGACTCCGGCAAATTATGTTTCAGTTGTATCTGCCAAAGAAAATTACACGTTCAGTTTAATGGTAAACGAAAGATTTCATGATTTTTATACGGTAGTGCAGAAACATCCTGAAGTGAAAATCGATGTTCCGGATCAAAGGTTATGGGACACGCGATTTTATTATGGGGGGGAACATTCGGCTACCGTATTTGATAAAGAATATGCTTTTTCCACCGAGCCTCCGGAAGAGACCGAGAGGTTCGATTCTTTTCATAAATTTTCTTATGTTACCGCGTTAGGTCCTTTAAAGTTAACACCTTACGGAACGGTCAGGGGTACGGCTTATTCGCGTACGAGATGGGAAAAAGACAGAGCCTTCAGGTTTATACCCGGAGGAGGGCTTAACGCGTTCATGAAATTCCATCGTATATTTGATGTGACAACCAATATATTAGGGTTGAACATTAACAAACTTAGGCATATTATTATGCCCAGCGCGAAATATTTTCATACGCACCAGCCTACAGTAGACAAAGATAATTTGTTTCAGATGGATTCAATTGATACTTTAGAAAAGGAGAATGGCGTAACACTTGCTTTAGAAAACAAATTGCAGATTAAACGAGGATTTGGCGATGACCTTGATCCTGTGGATATGGTTAGGTTCATTATAAGCACGAATTATCTTTTTCGTATGGAAAAACGGGCATTCGAGATGGAAAAAGGCGGACAGTTCAGGGATCTCACGTTTGATATTGAATTGAAACCTTATGACTGGCTTTTTATAGATACAGAAGTTGAAATCGAGACCAAAAATCAGGCTATGAGAACGGGAAGCATAGAAGCTACGCTCAATCCTACGGACGATTTTAGTATGGCCATGGGGTACAGGTATGAGAAAAAGATCCCCGAACCGCGTAATCAGTATACTTTTGATTTAATGTATCGAATTAACCCTAAATGGCGTATAGGGTTATATGAAAGACTAAATTTTCAGGATTTCAGTATTGAAGAGCAACAATTATCTATAACAAGGGACCTTCATTGCTGGGAAGTAGAGTTTGTTTATAATGTAGAAGGTGAGAATATCTTTGA
Organism: Candidatus Omnitrophota bacterium; assembly: GCA_023142805.1. Taxonomy (GTDB): domain Bacteria; phylum Omnitrophota; class Gorgyraeia; order Tantalellales; family Tantalellaceae; genus JAGLIU01. The sequence continues at coordinate 1,155 of JAGLIU010000233.1, forward strand.
AGATGAATTTACCGTATGGTTTGCGTTTAAGATAAAAGCGTTTCCTGATCTTCAGTTGGGTTTGAGCCAATCGTTTAGTAAACGTGCTCCGGGGGCAGCGGCATCATCAAGTGTAAATTAGACCAATAATTACAGGTATGCGGTATGCTGTACGCCGATATATTTCTCTGATAATTCGGGTTAAATATTTTATCCCGACTTATTTACGTTAAACGGTTCTGTTGGTTCATCTTAAAAACTATCCGGAAGCAGGACAGTTTTATAATTTCGGAGAACTACTTCAACAACAAAAAATCCCTTGATCCACTTTGTTCGGTCTTGATCAGGAGGTCTTGGCACTTCTTTCTTCATATTCTTGACGTTATGTCGCGATAAGGTAATATATTATGGTACTCCAAAGTTTACGTTTTTGTACCAGGCACAAAAACGTAAACTTTGAGGGGAGATATGGCGGGAGGGTTCAAAGGGTTTCTTTTCAGAATGTTCATAATTCTTGGTAGTATGTTTTATGCCTTTTTATTGCGGTAAAATAGCCAATATGTTATAATTTCTAGTCACAGAGTGTTATTTTTAATATTATATAGTTATATTAGTAATAGGGGATATTATGAAGTTAACCATTGTTGGAGCAGGATATGTTGGATTAGTGACCGGAGCTTGTTTCGCGGATCTGGGTATAGAGGTTATTTGTGCTGATAATGATGAGAAGAAGATAAAACTTTTGGAAGCCGGGGGTATACCCATATATGAACCCGGTCTTGAAGAAATTGTCAAAAAAAATAGCGCCAATGGACGTTTAAGTTTTACTTCAGACATAAAAAAAGCGGTTAAATCTTCCGAAGTGATCTTTATATGTGTTGGAACCCCTCCGAGGGATGATGGCAGCGCGGATCTTACAGCGATCGAAAAGGTTTCCAGAGTAGTAGCTGAAAACATGGATTCTTATAAACTTGTTGTTGAGAAAAGTACGGTTCCGGTTGAAACCGGAGAATGGGTGAAGAAGACCATAAACGCGTTTAAGAAAAAGGATTGTGAATTTGATGCCGCGTCTAATCCTGAGTTTTTAAGAGAAGGTTCGGCCCTTGAGGATTTTATGAATCCTGATAGGGTTGTTATCGGAGTGGAGTCGAAAAGGGCGGAGAAAATATTGAGAGAATTATACGCTCCGCTTGATACCAAAATAGTAGTTACGGATATTAAAGGCGCTGAAATTATCAAACACGCTTCAAATTCTTTTCTCGCGACAAAAATATCCTTTATTAACGCTTTAAGCAATATTTGCGAAAAAACAGGTGCTGACATAAACGCGGTAGCTGAAGGGATAGGACTTGATTCGAGGATTAACAAACATTTTTTAAAAGCCGGGATAGGGTTTGGTGGATCATGTTTTCCTAAAGACCTAAAGGCGTTTATACATATTTCTGAAAGTCTTGGATATTCTTTTGATATGTTAAAAGAAGTTGATAAGATCAACGAAAAACAAAAAGAAATAGTTTTTCAAAAGATAACAAAGATATTGTGGAACCTGCCGGGCAAAACTATAGCGGTTTGGGGTATAGCATTTAAACCTAATACGGATGATATAAGATCAGCTCCTTCAATTGATATAATGAACCGTCTTATTGAAGGCGGCGCTAAAATAAAAGCGTTTGATCCCGCGGCTATGGATAAAGCTAAAGAAGAGCTGGGAGACAAAATAGTATATTGTAAAGATATATATGAAGCGGCGGATGGTGCTGATTGTATAATTTTAATGACTGAATGGAATGAGTTTAAAGAAGTAGATTGGGATAAGATCAAGAAAGTAATGACACAACCCGCGATATTAGACGGCAGAAATATTTATGATGCTAAAAAGTTGAAAGATATGGGATTTAAATATACGGGGATCGGTCGATCTTAAACAAACTTAAAGAATACATCCTAGTGGGATAAGAACAACCAAGATTGGTGGACGCTTTTTAAAGAAAGAGCTGATTGATGATCTTCAGGTGTTTCATCTGAGATAACAAGTTGGGGTTTGCCGGTATATCTTTTTAGATAACAGAACCAAAAAAATGATATTAAAGGATAAAAATATGGATGTTTACGGGAAATTAAGGAAAAGGATTGAAACAAAAAAAGCGGTAATTACGGTTGTTGGACTTGGTTATGTGGGATTACCCATGGCGCTTGAATTTAGTAAGAAAGGATTTAAGGTGAACGGGTTAGACGCGGACCTGAACCGTGTAAAAAAGTTAAACAAAGGACGTTCCTACATAAACGATATCCCGGAAATGGAAATATCCAAAGCGATAAAAAGCGGCGGATTAAAGGTTACGACAAATAGTAATGTTCTTCAGGACTCTGACGCTGTTATAGTATGCGTTCCGACACCTTTAGGTAAGACGCATAAACCGGATCTTTCTTTTATAATTGATTCAAGTAAAACTGTGAGTCAACATCTCCGTCGGGGACAAGTTGTAGTGTTTGAAAGCACAACATATCCGGGGACTACAAAAGAAGTAATATTGCCGATACTTCAGAAAAGCGGATTGAAAGTCGGCGAGGATTTTTATTTAGCTTTTTCTCCTGAAAGAATAGATCCGGGAAATTCTAAGTATAATTTTACGAATATACCAAAATTAATAGGCGGAATAACCGAAAAAGGAACTAAACTTTCCGAAAAATTATATTC
>JAGLIU010000234.1 GCA_023142805.1 Candidatus Omnitrophota bacterium
CGGTGATCTCGGGCAGCTTACCATAGATATTCTTATATATTTCGTTATACCTGTCCTTGCCGCCGATACATCCACAAGACAATGGCATAACTTCTTTAGCTCTTTTTACCATCTCTTGTGAAATACCCCGTATATCCCATTGAGCATGAGTGTCTTCTCTTAAACGAGATATATGATATAACTCGCGTACATTCACACGGATAAGAACACGTTTCCTATGCGCGTTTGTCAAAATATAAGGAGCCACCAGAGGCATTTCTTTTTTTATCGAATCATATACATCATTGGTTTTATCCACTATTTCCAAAAACATCTTTTCTTTCCCTATCTCCTTTATAGACTCCGGGATAGTAACCCCCAGCGACGGATCGTAGGGTTGTGCTGTGATCGTTGACATCCGATGTCTTTTGAGCTGCCCGAAACAAGCTGAGGATAATACTATATTATAGGTAAGATTAGCGTACTCAAATTCTCTCAGCATCGAATCATAAAACTGCATATTCCTCCATGCCGCCTTGAATATATCCATCTTGCCCTCAAAGGAAAGACCTTTTACTACTGACAGACATTTTTCATATGAAATATCCGATGATACATGAAGTAGCGACGCGGCTATCACCTCATCCGCGTCTTTTGTAAATTCGATCAATTCTATTTCATTTGTTTCCCCCGAAAGATCGGAATTACTTCTATTCAAGAGATCCCCGGCAAGAGTTTTAAGTTCCGGATATGTTTTTAAATCTCTTGAGGTAGCATCATTAAATATGATAACGGACGGCGCGACTTCTGAGATCTCGTCATAGATCATACCTCCCAAACCTTTTATCTCTGATAAAGGATGTGAAGCAAATCTTCTTAAGAGAAGTTCTAAGTTCCTCGCGTTGATCGTCTGCCCTACTTGCGCCTCTGTAGCTAAAGCCGTAATATATCTGGCGTCCTCCTTCGCCCATCCTTCCAAAAGATTATGGTTTTTTGGATCTTTAGCAAGATCGGAATGCTTTTCAAAAACGTGGGTTTTTAGATCCTTGAAAAAGTTAAAATACGCCTTATTCTGTTCGCTGATCATCTCTTTAAAAATACCCTCAAAACGCGTATCTTTTATTTCATCCGGAGTCACAAAATCCTTATCAAGTGTTATATATCTTTGAGATTTTTCCGTGTATGAACATAATCTGAATTTTTCCAATTCTTCCATCGCAAACCGTGAAACTTCCAGAACATCCAGATTAAATACAGCGTGTTCGGCCACCGAATGATGTCCCATCTTAAAGATAATAGTAGAATTAGATCTACGGGTCTTTTCCACCTCATTTCTGGCTTCTTTTCTTATTTCACCTATAGATCTAGAATCTCTACTTATTCTGGCATACGCCGCTGACAAGACCTCCGGGGTCAAATCTTCTCTTTTACCTGTTTTTTCTTCCAATTCACGAAGAACCGTAGTATCCACATTGAAACCAGCTAGATTCACTTTCATAACGCTCCTCTTGTTACATTGAACAAACGCGTATATGATACCATAGAGTATTATTATTTTGAATATTATTTTTCTGAATTAACGGGGCATATTTCCGCGGCAAACATCTATGTCTCTAATAACACTTTAATCTCCTAACCAAAATTAGAAAACCACAAACCGAATATAGATTGCTCATCTATTACTAAAAAAAA
>JAGLIU010000235.1 GCA_023142805.1 Candidatus Omnitrophota bacterium
AACTTATAAGAAGGGCATATCTCAAGGGCAGCTTTAAGGAGAAACCTTTTCTTTTTAATATTGTGCCTTCCATTGTGAAAGTTTTTAAAGAAGAATATCCTGAGCTTGATGAGAAGAGGGAACATATAGCGGCTATAATTGAAGAGGAAGAAAAGAAGTTCGTTGATACTTTAAGATCGACTATGCCGATATTTGAAGAGATGTTGACAAAAGACCCGAAAAATCTGGAAGGCGATAAAATATTCAAATTGGTAGATACATATGGTATGCCTTTAGAGGTCATACAGTCGATCACACGGGATAGGGGTATTGATATTGATCTGGAAGATTTTGAACGGTTGATGTCGGACAGAAAAGAGCAGTCCCGTAAAGGTAGTGATATAACATGTGATTTTATATTTAAACCGGATGATTTTGATGGTGTGCCAACGCCCGAAAACGTTGATGAGATGCCTTTGGATACAAAATTGGAGTTTATCGTAAAAAACGGAAACGTGGTTAATATTTTAAATGAGGATGATCGCGCGGAGATCGTAACTTTGCCTCAAAGCGCGAGGCTTTACGCGGAATCCGGGGGGCAAGTCGGGGATACCGGGACAATAATAGTTCCCGGAGCTAAAATGGATATAGTTAACACGATCGAGACGAATGGTAAGAAAGTCCTCCAGGTTGTGGTGAAAAAAGGATCTTTCAAAAAAGGTGACACGGTAACGTTGGATCTTGATTCTGAGAAAAAAAACAGGACTGCCAAAAATCATACAGCGACCCATCTTTTACAGGCGGCTTTGCGCCAGGTTCTGGGAGAGCAGGTAAAGCAGTCGGGATCTTTTGTGAACGATAAAAGGCTACGTTTCGATTTTACGTATATGAAAAAGCTCACGCGTTCGGAGTTCATAAAGGTCGAGGATATAGTTAACGGATGGATCAATGAAGAGACTGATGTACGCAAAGAAGTTAAGACTCTGGATGAGGCAAAAGCCGAAGGCGCGCTTTCTTTTTTCGGGGAAAAATATGGGAATGAAGTGAGGGTTATAACAGTAGGTTCCAGGAGTAAAGAATTATGCGGTGGTACGCATGTAGATAATACCAAAGAAATAGGTTTGGTAAAGATCACGGGCGAAAGTTCTATCGCAAGCGGTATAAGGAGGATAGAAGCGGTTACTAATGATACCGCAAAAGATCATGTTAAAGATGTTTTATCCCGAATGATCGGAGAGATCAAAGAACTGTCAAAAAACCCTGATATATCTCAGGAAGAGAAAAAGGCTGTGGATATAGTCACTGATAAGCTTGTCGTAGACGCGGCTGTTGTTCATGAGTTCGAGGAAGAGATTAGACCCGCGCTTTTAGAAAAACTCGAAAAGTTGAGAAAGGCTGAGAAACAAAGAAAAAAAACGGGGCAGAACGAGGCGTTTAATGAAGCGAGACAGCGGGTTGATGAGTTTCTGAAAAAACGCGTAAAAGCGGGAAAAATAAATGTTATCTCGGGGGTCTTAGAAAACACGAACGTACAGGTTTTGAGAAGTGCCGCGACATATTTAGAAAAAAAAGCGGGATCTTCTGTTGTTATTCTGGGCGGACGTGAAGGAGAAAAAGCGGCTCTTATTTGTATAGTTAGCGCGGATCTTTTAGAGAAAGGATTAAACGCCAAAGAATTGATAGATGCCGTAGCCGGAGAGATCTCAGGCGGCGGTGGAGGTAAACCGTTGTTCGCGCAAGCGGGAGGAACAGACGCGTCAGGATTGGAAAAAGCTATAGATATGGCGAAGGAACTTATATTAGAAAAAGAACAGAGTTCGTAGTGTTTTTAACACAATAAATCCTGTAAATTCTATAAACTTAAGAAACAGGCGGATAAAGAAAGGTGAGAAATGCGTAGAGTAAAAGTCGGAAGTCAGATGTTTGATAAACTTGTTGATCGTGACGGTAAGGGCAGAATAAGGCTTCAAAACAAAGTTTCTAAGATCATAGACAGGGTTCGGACAGACGGAGATAAAGCTCTTATAAGTTTCACTAAAAAATTTGATAAAATTGATATTAAGAAAAAAGATCTACGTGTGACCGAAGCTGAGATAAGCGGCGCGTATCAGGATATTAAACCTGAACTTGTAAATACGCTGAAAGAGATCATTAGCAATATTAATAAGTTTTACAAGAATCAGGTCCCGAAGTCCTGGACTATACGGCATGAATCCGGGGTTGAACTGGGTGAAAAATTTGTGCCGATCAAAAGAGTCGGAGTATATGTCCCAAGCGGGACAGTACCTTTGGTCTCGAGTGTTTATATGACGGTTTTGCCGGCGGTGATAGCCGGGGTAAAAGAAATTGTTCTGGTTTCACCGCCGAATAAATATAAGAGTATCGACCCTCACATACTTGTTATGGCGAATCTTTTAAAAGTAAAAGAGATATATAAGATAGGCGGAGCGCAAGCCATAGCGGCGCTCGCGTTGGGAACTAAAACAATACCTAAAGTGGATAAAATTGTAGGTCCGGGTAATGAGTATGTTACCGAAGCAAAACGTCAAGTGTTCGGTTATTGTGACATTGATATGCTTGCCGGACCCAGTGAAGTATTGATCATCGCGAATCATCACGCGAATGTAGAATATCTTAAAAGAGATCTTTTAGCCCAGTCAGAACATCATAAGGGATTGTCGATCTTGGTAACACCTTCAAAAACAATCTATAGAGCGTTGAAAGAAGACCCGGGGATAAAAGGGTATCTTATCAGAGTTAAAAACCTCGAAGAAGCGGCTAAAGTCTCTAATATGATAGCGCCGGAACATTTACAGCTTATGGTGAAGTCCCCGAAAAGGATGCTTAAATACATAACGAATGCCGGAGCGATATTTTTGGGACAGTATACACCGGTCGCGCTTGGAGATTATATTGCCGGGCCAAGTCACGTTCTTCCGACAGGGGGTACCGCGAGGTATTCTTCGGGTTTGAACATAAGGAGTTTTACCAAAAGTTCGCATATTATTTCATATTCGAAAAAGGCGCTTTGCAATTCGATCAGTTGGGTAAGGAATCTTACAGAACTTGAACAGCTTGAAAAACATTGGGAATCGGTCGCGGTGAGGTGTGAATAGAAACTAAGGATATAGTGTTAAAGAATAAAGTTCAATGTAAAGGTTGAATCGATTGTCTAAGCTTTATCTTGATCTCGAAAAACGCGGGTATTGATCGGAGATCATACAATGGGAGGAAGTTAATGTGGTTCTTTAAGAAAAAAGAAGCGAAAAACTCAAGGAAGACACGTAAAACAAGTTATGAGAGAAATTCCAAAGAAACGCGGATAAGCATATCTGTCGTTGATGTAGACGGGTCAGGTAAAAGCGAGATTTCGACCCCCATAGGGTTTCTCAATCATATGCTTACTCTTTTTGCTTACCACGGATTTTTTGATATTAAGATCAAAGCTACGGGTGATACGCATGTGGATAATCATCACCTTAATGAAGATATAGGGCTTGCTTTAGGTGAGGCATTTAAAAAGGCACTTGGGGATTGTAAGGGTATTACAAGAACAGCCTCAGCCGAGGTGCCAATGGATAAGGCTAAAGCGAAAGTCTCAATAGATCTTTCAAACAGGCATGCGTTTAGTTTTGAACACGGGGTTGACAATTTTAAAGAGATAGTCAAAGACGAAGAAGGTTATTCCG
>JAGLIU010000236.1 GCA_023142805.1 Candidatus Omnitrophota bacterium
AAGGGCAAAACCTTCCCATGAAGAACCCAGTTTAGGATGCCGCATGACATCAATGGGTTTTTCTAGTGAAAGGAGTGTATGCAATATACCTGAATCCCTGAAATATATCTTGGGTCTTTTTACAATACGTTTTTTTGTGTTATAAAACCATGGTTGTAACTGTCTAATGAGAAAAGTGCCGCTTAAAATGTCCAGATATCTTCGCGCGGTATTATCTGATATTGATAGGCTTTTCCCGATTTCAGAGGCATTAAATATTTGACCGTGATAGTGACTTAACATGACCCAAAAACGCCTTAAAGTTTTTGTAGGTATATTGAGTCCTAATGCTGGAATGTCTCTTTCTAGAAATGTTCGAATAAAATCTTGTCGCCAATCGAAAGATGATTTTTCGTTTCTGGATAAAAAGGACCTGGGAAAGCCTCCTCTTATCCACAGTTTTCTGATTTGTTTTGTAGAGATATCCGCTGAAGTAAATCCTCCCATTTCAATGTAACTAATTCTACCTGCTAGTGTTTCAGAGCTTTGTTCTATAAGATCCCGTGAAGCGCTTCCGAGAATCACATACCTGATAGAAGGGTTATTATCTACAAGAACACGAATAATAGGAAATAACTCAGGTTTTCTCTGGATTTCATCAATGATTATGTAACCCGAGAGATCTTCCAAGGCTAGAGTAGGGTTATCGAGTCGAGAAAGATCCCTATAATCTTCCAGGTCAAAGAAGTGTATTTTTTTTGAATGAATTGTAGACGCGAATTGTTTTGAAAGGGTAGTTTTTCCGCATTGTCGTGGTCCTAATATGGCTACGACAGGAGATTCTTTTAAGTGATATTTGAGTAGATTTATTTCTTTTATTCTTTTAATTTCCATAATAAAAATATACCATGAAAAATCGAAATGTCAAGTCGAAATTTCATGGTATATAAAAATTATGGTTTGAGTTTCAATGAAAGAGAGGGAGAGGTGACGCATTTTGCTTTTGCGATCTGATATAGCTGAAGCGAGAGTTGTTGTGAGGAGATAGAAAGTACGACAAAATACCTTAAGTTTAGGATCAAGATTTGACCCTCTTTTTCCCTCAAAGTCACTTATGTATAAAATGCTAGTATATACTTGACAACTGAGTATACTCATGTATACTTATCATGTTAAGTATACATGAGTATACTGAAATATGTGTGATATGCATAATTATTGTTGTATATTTATATTTGATCTGTGAGAGAAACACACAAGGCGGCCTATGGACAAAAAAGAATCGAAAAAAGAGTATCTATCTATACCAGAGTTTGCTCGTCTTCTTGGAATAACTAGAATGGCTGTTTATAATAAGGTTAAGAAGGGTGAAATTGAAGCAATTAAGATAGGAAGAAATTATGCTATTCCACAACGTGCTATAGTAAGAATCCTTAATGGGAAACTAGGGGATGCCGATAAAAAGTTGATTGTTGATGTTGTAAAAAAAACGTTAGAAGAATATGGAAAAGTTATAAAACTTTTGGCTAAAGAAGATGAAAGAAATAACGATTAAAGAAGTAGAATATTTGGCTCATAAGCTTGCAAAGGAAAGGTTAAGCTTTGATGAACCTATTCCAGATTTTGCCAGTAGATTTCCCGAGAAATTAGAAAGTTGTCTTGTTATACCTTTTCAAAAATTTGCGGGGAAGTTTCCGTATTCAACTTTACTTGATAAAGCTAGTATATTGTTTTATCTGATGATTAAAAACCATCCATTTATGAATGGTAACAAAAGAGTTGCTATAACTACACTCTTGCTCTTGCTTTATAAAAATGGCAAGTGGATTTATGAAGATCAATATGAGTTGTATCGATTTACTATGTGGATTGCTAAAAGTCCTTCTACAGTCAAAGATGCCACGGTTCAAGCCATCAAAGATTATTTGCTGAAAACGGTAAAAGATAAATAATATGATGTTTTATATTTTGTGTGTCAGGACAGTGCTTATTTAAAGTGAATCTAGGGGAAAACATTGTAAAATAGAAGAACAAAGGGGGTTGGCTCCCTTTATTATCCCTTTTTTTTCGTTTAGCAGGTATACTTGAATCGACAATGAGAAAAAGATTCATATTT
>JAGLIU010000237.1 GCA_023142805.1 Candidatus Omnitrophota bacterium
CTCGAGCTGATGCGGATCTTTTGTTTCATCGTTACGAAAACCTAATCTTATTATCCATTTTCCCGTTTCAGGATCTAATCTAAACTCTTTAACCGCTCCTCCAAAATTCGTAAAATCAGCGGAATGCTGTTTATACCATTCTGACTCAAACGCGGGTTGTTTCTTCAGACATAAAACCACTAATTGTCCGGTTCTCGCTGTTTTTGTTTCTTTATCAATTTTCGCGGGTTTATTTTGATCAACCACGACAGGCGCGATCTCTACAACTTCACCATCAACCGTATGATTAAAAAGATCAAAACTTATCTTTAAATGCAATTTGGACATATCCACACCTTGCGGAATGATAAGTGAATACTCAATGGTTTCATCTTTTTCCCTTGGCATAGTCCATACACTTGAGAAGGTGTTTTTTCCCTGTACAAGAGTCAACGTTCCGTCATCATTTAGTTCCACAAACTGGATACGTATATAATTACCGTAAAACCCTTTTTTTAAAGTTACCGGAATCTTGATTTTATTTCCCGGCTGATATTGTCCCGCTCCAAAATCATACAAAAGACTCCCGATTCTCTCGAGCTGATGCGGATCTTTTGTTCTATCTTTACGAAAACCTAATTTTATTATCCATTTTCCTGTTTCAGTATCTAATCTAAACTCTTTAACCGCTCCTCCAAAATCCGTAAAATCAGAAGAATGCCCCCTATACCATTCTAACCCAAGTGCCGGTTGTTTCTTCAAACATTGAATGTATCTACTTCTCTCAGAACTAGTATGCATAGAAAACTCTTTTAGAATTTCTGGTTTTTTTAAGATTGTTCTCCCCCCGGCGTCCACCGCTAAAAATTGCCCTTTTTCACCAAGTTCAGTAGGACTTAACTCTTCCGCCCCCTTTAATAAATCTGGCATGCTTTTTAACGATATATAAAAAATGGATGCCAAGAGAGCACCTGTGAGAAAAATTGTAATTATTGTTAATTTTTGAGCAAGTTTATTTCTAAATGATTCTTTTTTTTGTTTATGCGGCGGAGATTCATCTTCACTCTCTGAACTCTCTAATATCCCTGTCTGTTGTTTTGCTTGTATAACTTTTTTGTCTGGAGCGAAGAAAAAATCGTGTATTATTTTTTTTCTTTCACCACTCTCCATTATCTGAAAAACCTGTAACCCATAACCCTCAATACCATCAAGCACACCCCATACCGGATCTTCAGTTTGTTTTGTATCCTTCGGACTAATTACAATATGATAACATTTTCCATTTTCTGTATATGGTATTGTCAAAACACCGGCTTCTTCATCAAAACCTATATGTCCATATGATATACCATCGGATGTTGTATCATCAGAACCCTTTCGAAGAGGCAAATTTTCTAAAACAGAGGTAGATCGAATCATTCCTTCAGGAAGAGATTTACTTTTTTCACTTTCAAAAAAATAATCGATAAGATCCAGAACACTGGCACGTAAAGCTGGTCCTGTTTGATCTATTTCTACTAACGGTTGTCCCCCCGGGCCAATATTTTGAAACATTACACCGCGGATACCAAGCGTATAATTCAACTTTTCCGAAGAAATATCGGGATATGCCCATGAAACATCAAACGCGATAAACGCCATTATCACAACCAGACTGACTACCTTAAAAAACAAGCATTTTCTTATAGAATTCATTTTTCTCCCTTATGTACATAACTAGCCTAGTAGACACATTTTATTACTTTTTATTATAATAACTAGCATTTTACACAAAAAAGCTTTTGCTGTCAAGTTAAACATAAAAAAGTAAGTTTTGGCGTGTTCTTTAAGTTTTAGTGTACCATTGAGTAAAAAGGCTAAAGGCTAGAGGCAAAAGGCAAAAGAATAGGAAAGCCCTCAACACTGTCATTCCGCCTGTCCCGCCTGTCCCGAGCAAAGCCGAGGGGAGCGAAGTCGAGGGGAGTGAAGTGACGAGCGGTAGCGAGAAACGGAATCGAGGAATCTGGAGTATTTGAGATCTCTCGACTCCTCTGCTTCGCTAAAGCTTCGCAGTCAATCTTTCTATACCCCACTCCTCTGACTCTCCGACTCTTTGACTCTTTCTTAACGCACTTCCTCGGACATTGCGTCCTCGGTCACCCACGATTGATAGGAAAAAGTGAACTATGAACTATTTACTCTTTAAGGCGTT
>JAGLIU010000238.1 GCA_023142805.1 Candidatus Omnitrophota bacterium
GACTGCAATATCTCCTGAACTGATCTTTTCTCTGAAACCCACGACCGTTAACCTTTTCTCAGGTCATTAATTCCGCTCAAAATGATATCAAACAATATTTCCACATCACTCTCTTCAAGGCAGGAAAATGCCACCCGGATATTTTCTTTACCAATGGAAATCAAACCGGTTCCATAATTTTCAAGAAGATGAAGCCTTAATTCTTCTGCATCCACATCCTTAAGCCGGATACACATGAAATAACCCGAATTAAATGGATAGACATCAAAAGCAGTATTAAATTTCGGGTTTTTTAAGACCGCTTTCATTTTTAATGCCCGATTTTTAAGGAGCTCAAATTTTTCTTTTTTATAGACCTCATAATTTTCATCTGCCATGGATTTTAAAAGAATGGTCTGGCTTAAATGGGAAGCATTGGAAATATTTCCCCTGATGCACCCTGCACTCTTTTTTTCCAGAGCCAGCAGAGTATCAGCATCATTTCCTGCAACCCCATAGGTGATAAAACCTGTTCTAAAACCCCAGACATAATCTTCTTTAGTTGCTCCATCAAGTTTGACAGCTACAATTCTCTTGTCAGCTCCTGCAAGTTTTGTAAATATGGATTCCTTACTTGTCTGTTCTTCAAAAAAAAGTCCAAAATATGCATCATCACAGGCTGCAACCACATTGGTTCCCTTTTGGGCAACATCAATAAGAATTTTTGCAACTTGATCAGCTTCAGACAGGCTTAAAGAGTATCCGGTCGGGTTATGAGGAAAATTTAATACTGTAATAATTTTATCATTTTTTTCAGCCTGTTCCTGAATAACCTTTTCAAAGGATTCAAGATTAAACCGGGTCAGCTTTTCATCATATGCCTTGTAATTAATAATCCTTGCTTTGTTCCTGACACAAAATGTCATATTATAATTGCCCCACATCATGTCAGGCAAAACAATCACATCATCGGGATTAATCCACATATCAGACAGTATGCTGACACCGTGGGTTATACCGGAAGTCACAACAGGAAGGCTGATTTGTCTGCTGCCAAGAGATGGATTTTTCTTATACAAACTCTCTTTCCATTTCTTTCTTAGTTCAGGAATGCCAAATGATGGTGCATAGGGCAGATAGTTATCAGGTTCAATACCTTGAATATATTTTGTAATGGAAGAGAGACTTAATACTTTGTTCCCCTCTTTAGCAATACCTATTGTGGCATTTATTTTATCTGCTTTTTGCTTGGCTTCAGCACTTTGACTTAAAATACCTTTTGGAAAAAACAGCTCTTTGCCCATATCAGAAAGCATTTCAAAAATGTAAGGGTTGGATCCATTAATAGTTTTATTTAATTCTTGTGCAATAGGATTCATAATAAACTCTTATATAAAGGTTTAAATATATAAAAAAACTCTGCGGTTATATTGCGACTAAAACCACAGAGCTTAAATAAAAATGCTATTTGAATGAAGACTATTTTCTTTTGGAAGCTTTAATCGGGTTAATCTTCTGGTTTTTAGCGGCTACAGCAGTTTTAACATGGGTTGCAATGTTACAATTACCGTTTTTCCATTTCAGTGAAGGATCAGGAGCAGCAGTGCAGTATACACCTGTTTCAAATTCTGATGTTCTCCTGCAGCCTTTGCATTCATCAATAATTGATAGACAGGCACCTCCATTGTAGGTGCAGCCGCTTGCTGCCATAAATACGCACTCATCACCCTGTCGGATAGTTGTACAAATCATAATAATAATCCTGTAGTTTAATTCTGTATTTTAATCCTGTAGTTTAAATTCCTAAATAGTCTCTTAAAGACTATAAACCTCAATCAAATATCACAACATCAAAAAACTGTCAATATTTGACTCGGATTTCCCTA
>JAGLIU010000239.1 GCA_023142805.1 Candidatus Omnitrophota bacterium
CATAACTTCATCCATTCTTTGATCTTCTTCCATTATTTCAACAACCACACCTTTTACTTTTTCTAATTTTTTGAAAGACTCTATGTTTTCTCTATTTTCTTCCAATATGCCACTGTATGCATATGCTAAAATTGATGAATGTTTATCCTCCATAAAAATATTATCGTTTGTAATTTTTTGATACGCTTCAAAAAGCGCGTCCATATCATCTTTTTGATAATATAGAACTGTAATATTAGCCCCGATTTTTCTCCTCAAAAGTCGCTTGGTCGCGTTTCCTACATTTTGAATATGAGATCTATCAAATAACTCCTGATCTTCCGTTATAGGAATAATTACCGCGTATTGTATGCCGTATTTTACCGAAGCAAGTATTCCCTCGGCGGCAGTAATTTCAAATTCTTTTTCAAGTGCCACAAAATCAGGAATAACATCAGGAGCCATTACACCCTCCTGTCCTGACACTTGTGCTTTCATCAAATTAACTTCCTTTAAATATGAAGCTAAAAGAGGCTGCTCCATGGCATAAGGAAGAAGGATTTCCGGGATACCATTATCAAAAGGATAACTTTCAACTTTTTTATCTTTGTCCACTAAAACTCTCACATCTTCGGAATAAAACGCGATATCCGCTCTGCCATTCTTCTTAACATAGTTATTTGCTATCTCAGCTTTTGAATCTAAGAAACTGGCTTCTCCATTTATTCTACCCGGATCCCTTCCCACGTTACCTACATGTAAAAACGCGGCTCCGGCACTTATTGACGCTGCCCAGTTATCATTACCAGAAACCGCGTATCTCAACGGCTTAACTTCTCCTCCTTCCGCAAATTCGAGTAAACTTAATCTCCTGTTTATTTCTGTTACGGCTGTTCTTAATATATCCTCCAGGTCATTCTGTTCTCCATTAAAATAACCCAAAACTACAGATTCGTCCCCGGCACCTTTCTGAGCCATTGCCGCCAAACTACCCGTATCACCGTATTGCGCAAAAACATTATCAAACACCTCTTTAGTGATCTTAAGACTCTCGCTTTTTATATAATCCCCCATTTCTTTCGAAGCGGATGATAAGTGATCAATGTCTATGTTAAGACGAAACACCATACCGACCTCATTATTCGATGCCATATCGAGAACCCATTGCATAAGTGTGTTAATAACACTAGTTCCCTGCAACGTGCCAAATTCAGACTCCAAACTGAGAAACATTAAATTACTCACAAACTTATTAATTTTATTTTCTAATTCTTCAGAAACAGTGTCCGAGTTATCTATCTCCTCCATCAAAAGCCGCATCTCCTCCCTTATCTTATAAAAATTTGGTATATGTTGAGGAAGTCGCGCGACTTTTATTAAGGATATACTCGTATCTTTTATTCCAAATTTATCAAGCACAGCCTGATCTACCTCATCCTGTTCAACTCTTTGAACTTCGTATGTTTTAGCTGCTTCGATCCATTCTCTGCTTTCTCCATCCAGAAAGAAGATCCTCTGGATATCCCGCGCGGGAACTCCCTTATCCCTCACATAAGCAAACATATCAGTGGAGCCTTCTTTTTCCCTTATCCACCTCGCGGCCCACGGTGGGTGAGCTTTGGAATAGAATGAGTTTTCCGCATACGCTATAAGCGCGTATGTTTCATTTATAGCTTCCACAATTTTTTCTTTGTGATATTCCTTACTTGCCTTAAAATCTATGGCTTTCTCAAAATCATGCGCGAAATCCTGTGTTTTGGGATAAATCGAGAGGCGTGTATAAAAATAATCCTGCAATTCGCTTACATCGGACAAGTTTGCTACCGCACTGTTTACGGCCTCTCTTGGAGGACCTGCTTCTATAAGACTTATCCATCTTTGTATCTCTTCTTCAACATCAGATTGACCTGAATTGTTTATCCATGCGCGAATACCGGCATCCGCTTTTTCTATTTCTCCCGAAACTTGGCGTTTGATCTCATACATCTCATCCAAAAGTTTTGTTTTACGCGTTTGATAAAAATCATTTATTTCCATCGCCACATTTACCGGTTCCGACACACTCATGATAACGTTAAACACATCCGCGTCAGTAGTAAAAGTTCTGGCTTTTTCCCTGGCTCCCTCAGTAGATTCCTCCAGCATCTCCGCGAGAACCACTTTAAAAGCTTCTTTATCATATTTCTCATTAACAGCAAATACATACTGCCACTGACCGCCATATGGAGAATAGTAAGTGGTAAACCCCGTAACACCGATACTATCAAGCTCTTTTATACAATCGTCATTATTCAGGAATCTCTCCGACACCTTGCCAAATTCATCCCTTATCCCGTCAACAGGAGTATGTTCCCAAGCATTGTTGAGCACACTAAACGCGGACGGTTCAGCAGTCACTACTACTATTTCATTTCCCTGTTCTTTAGCCTCAACGGCTGAATATATGGCGAATTTTTCCAAAGCCGCTAAATCAACGTCCCGATTACTTGTTACCTGGGTAAAGGCTTCATTCATAAGATCCATCCAATAGTTCTTTGTGGAGCCTTTTTCTTTTGATCCTTTTACACCCGCTATAACAGCTCGCGATTCAGGAGAACTTATTCTATATTCAGATACTGTCCTCTCCGACAACTCTGTTCTTAATTCATGTACCGGCACCTCTATTGTGCTCTGATCATTCTTGGTTATTACAACGACCCGACCATCTATCCCGATACCGGTTTCTTTCAACTCAAACTCTTTACTTGTATCTATATCCTCTATTTTTACAACACCTAATTCCATCAATTTCACTAAAACTTTAAACCCGGAGATACCTTCTTCTCCCCACACGTCTCTGCCTAATGATGTAAATTTGCTCGCTACCTGCATCATCATAGCTTTCGCCAAAACTGAACCCAACATACGTTGTACATCGGTTGTCTGGCCCGCTAAAAGACCAAAATACGGATTTACATGATCTTCTTCCGTAGTGAACTTTGGCATGATCGAAACATAAGAAATATCTTTCTCTTCAAGTATTCGGCATAAATTTTCAGTATGGAACCCTCCGGTCATTATGAGAGCGACATTTTTACCTCGCCCTGTGATCAGTGATTCGTATGCTAAAACTTCTTCCCCCTGTATACCAAACTTCATATTCTTGAGAAACGCTTCATCTCTTTTGAACGAATACTCAAAAAATTTAACAACCTCTTCCCTATATTCATCAAGAACCGTAATATCGGGATCGGGTCTTGCCTCAATCTTATATTTGGGAGATTCTTTTTCTATAAACGCTAAATAATTATGGATCGCGAATAAATTCTCGTTTTTTAAATAATATTCATAATCCGGTTTTATCAGCAAAATATCAAATATATTTTTCGTAAGCGCAAGATTCCGTGAAAGCGTATTTAAAAGCCTTTGTTCATCATTACTGTATAAAAGTTCTTTTATCTTTGTCTCAAGATCATAGACCTCATCCATAACCTTGTATCGATCAACCGCTTCATAAAGCGCGATATACACTATATAATTGGATAATGCCGGAAATCTCTCAATGTTTATATCCACATCTTTGGCTTTTTTTAGAAGAAAATTATAGAACGCTTTGCGCGAAAGCTTTTTTATCTTAAAATTCACGGTCTGTGACAACAACTGACGTAACTCATTTTTAGACAAATTCTTTTTAAGCTCATCTACCAGCACATTCCTTTCTATACTCGCTTTTCTGAAATCTATAACTTTTTCCTGCTCCATTGCCTGGGACAAAAGAAACAGATTAGAGAGCTTCCTTACCTCCACTCCATTGTACTTTGCCTTGTTTAATAAAAATTGCAAGTATTCCTTAAACCCCTTATTATCTGTTTTATATGCTACATACGCCATATCCATTTTTAATAATTCCTGAGAATAAATATGTCGTTTGAGATTATTAAGAATATGACTAAGCTCTTTCAGATACCTATCAACATCCTGCTTGTATTTCAATGAATCCCTGTATATCTTAAGATTCTTCAGATAAAGTTCCCTATCCTCCACACCCCATAATTGAACCCTATCGGGATTATTGATCGCGTAGAATTCCGCGCCGTTTATTTCACCGTTTTTTACAAAATGATCCGCGACTTCCTCCCTTATCGCGCCATCAGAAATTGAAGTAAATACACTCAAGTCATAATCACCCACTCCACCCTCCAGATTGATCACATTAATTCCATACTCATTGTTCATGTAATCAATGATCCCTGATATCTTGTATTGGGCAAAAGAATTACAATGAGCATCCTGAAGATGAACAACCACACGATCCGATTCCCCTTTAAAAGAGTAATTTATCTCACCTAAATGCGCGGGTATCGTAAACGTCTCAACATCAATATGTGCGAACTGAAAATTTTCAGGTTTGGTCGGGGGAATTTCATATGGAAGGCGTCCCATATCAATAGCGGCATTCGCGTTTACCACCACGGACGACATGAAAAAAGTGATCAGTACAATTTTACTGATTGCTCTTCTAAATCTATTCTGTCGAAACAGTAAATTATACATGACCTTTTAAAACCCTCCGAACTTTTTAAATTTCTTTAATAAGAGTCCTAAAAAATACTTTTCTTTGTATAAACACCTTTTTCTACAGAGAAAAGTTAAAAAACATTTATTCTAGATGTTTCCGAACCCTAGTACAAATATACCCAATTAAAGCATTCTTGACACACAAAAGAGGCAACCTTTTTTTCTTTTAACAACGTTGAGTTATTATTTTTTAGTATAAACTAAAGAGCGTGAATACGTGTGGAAACAAATTGCCTCACAAATCAATACCCGATACAAGGCTAATTCAGTGAATAGTGAATAGTGAATGGTGATCTGAAAATCGAAAAAAAAGCTTGAGAAACGTTGTTGCCCGGAACAAAATTTCTCCTCTGTCGTCTCTGTATGTGTCAAGTAATTCGCAGACAGTTTTGAGAACCTTCCTATCCTTTTGCCTCTAGCCTTTAACCCCTCGGGGACAGGTTGCCTCACAACTTAGTACCCGGTACAAGAGTAACTTGGTACCCGGCACAAAATGCAGAATGTATTTTACGAATTAAGCACAGATCTCTATAAGCTCTTCCTGCAGGATATGTGTATTAGAAATATCATTGATAATACGCGGACATTTGTAAAGACCTGTCATTATTTTTTCTATAAGTTTCTTAATATCTTCACTCGTAGTATTGATAATAAGATCCAATTGTATATCCGAATCCAAAATAACTTTAAGCTCATCTTCATTCTTAGCCATAATAACGTCCCCTGAAAAACCGACCCTCCTAAGAGCCACAATACCCATTTTAGTATTAGGGCCGTAAATAAGCGCGGTTTGATCAATAGAAATCATTTGAACATCAAATGCCGTGCTTCCGCTTTGCTCGGCACTCCTATCCCCTATCTGATCTAAAACATCATTTCCCCGTGTGACATCCCACATTATAAGCACGTAACCCTCTCCCATTGGTATTATTTTAAAATCAAGACGCAAAACACCTTTCCTTTTCTCCGCTGATTTTCCTTCAGGAACAAAAAGAAAATGATCAGATTCAATAGAAAGGTCTATAAAAGTATTAAACCTTACCTCTTCGCCCCGGATCATCTTCTGTATTATTTCCTTCCCGTTCGGCACCGTTTCCAAATACCAGAATAGGTTACAGTGCTCTAGCTGTTTTTCTTCATCAACACCGACGATATCGAGACCATCCGAGTTTATTGTAGTTAACCAGCCATTTTCGTCAAAACTAGCCATGCCTGTCGGGATCTGTTTAAATACGGAGCTAAATTTTATCTCACTTATTCTCAAAACTTCCAAGGCTTTTTCTTTCGCCGTAACATCTTCCAGTACACCCGTCCAGTCGGACGCATCATTACCATTATGATTTATAACCACTGTACATTGACATACTATGTTTGTACCGTCTTTTTTCTTCATCAACACCCGTCTTTTTGTCACGCCGCCTTTTTCTTCCGTCTCTTTTATAAATTTTTCTCTGTCCTCCGGATTTTGATATAATTTCGCGCAAGGCACTTTTAATAATTCTTCAGGAGAATCATACCCTAATATTTTTGCCATAGCCAAATTTGCCTGTAAAATATCACCATTACTATTAGCCCTATATACACCTAGGGACAAAAACTCAATAAACTTCCTATGTTTTTCTTTCTCTTCAAATAATTTTTTTTCCGACATTTTTCGTTCGGTTATATCCTTAACAAGATATATGATCTGAACAACTTTACCATCTTCATCTTTAGTAGGATGTGTGGTTATATCCAGATACCCCGGCAGTCCATCCTCATTAATATATTCCCACTCCAAGGTAACCGTCTCGCCTGTCTCGATCGATCTCCTGGCACAACATGTGTTAGGATCAGGATATTCTCCCTCCATACTTTCACCGGAAAGAAACTTTAAACATTCATTATCCACAACCTTTCTTGACATGTTTCCTTCGTTTCCGTAAAATGCCTCATTCGCGTACACGATCTCGAATGTTTTGACGTCAACAACAGCTATACTAGCCTCCATACGGTTCAATACCGTATGAGAAAATATCTTGTTCTGCCTTATTAGAACATTTTGTTCATTGATCTCAGTAATATCACGAAGAGCGGTTATAACCCGTATCGCTCTACCATCAGCATCATACTCAATAGAATCGGTAGCGGAACAAACAATATAAGTACCGTCTTTTTTCGCGTATTTTCTCGGCACAGATTTTTTAAACTGCTGATTTTTAAGCTTTAATATAAAGCGCCCCCTTGCTTCTTCTCTTTCTTCAGGATGTATAAAATCAAAAATACTTTTTCCAACCATTTCCTCTATAGAATAACCTAAAAGTTCAGATTCCTTCTGATTAACTTCTAGTATAATTCCGTCAGTATCGACAGTGTGAACTCCATCCGGTATAAAATCAAACAACGTCTGAAGTCTTCTGAGCAAAGACCCCCTGGATTTATCCGACATATTGACTATTGTGTCATCGAATAAACAAAATTTATTTCTACCTTGGGAAATTTCCTTTGCCTTATACATAGCTCTATCCGCTTGAGCAATCAAACTTTTTTCATCAAGGGCATCTTCTTGATTAAAAAAACTTACCCCTACGCTGATACTTACATCCAGATCATGTCCGTTAAAAACAAACGGCTCCTTTTCTATTTTTTCGAATATCCTTTCGAGAACTATCTCCACATGTTCCCGCTGTTCCACCTGAGTTATAATAAAAACAAATTCATCCCCTCCCACCCTGGCAAACATCTCATTGGCCCGTAAAGACCCTTTTACTCTTTTTGCAACTTCCTTTAAAACATAATCACCAGCCTCATGCCCAAAACTGTCGTTCACAACTTTAAAATCATTCAGGTCAAAAAAACATAAACTAAAGATCTCATTTGTTCGTCTGGATCTTCCAATTTCTTTCTCGAGAGCATCTTCAAACTTTACCCTATTGTATATACCCGTAAGAGAGTCATACCTTGCCAGGTACAAAAGCTCCTTCTGCTCATTCTTACTTACTATCATCTCACTAAACCGTCTGGCTATGATCGATACTAATTTGATCTCTGTCTTAGAAAAACTGCCGCTTTTTTCATTTTCACTTACATAACCTACGGTTAGATCCCCCACTTTAACACCTTTGACCTTTATATCTTCCAAAACTTGAAACTCAGTTTCTTCAAATCCATCCGTACTAAACTCTTTGCCATCATACCTGATCCTTACATGTGTTCTATCCGGATCAGTAAAAGCCTCTTTGACGTAATCTTTAAAAGCTATAAATACTTGTTCAATTAAAATCTCCGGATCTTGCGACAATTTGACAAGCTGTTCCAGACAATCTAATTCACGCAAATCATCTCTTAATTCGTCTTTCTCTCTACGATCATACAGGTATTTGGTAACATCCACAGCCGTAATAATGTAGTGCTCAGTATCCATAAACCAATCAACGGAAACTTCAAGACCTATCTCCGTTCCGTCGTTACACATTGCCAGAACTTTACAAGACGAGGGGAATACTTCTTTCCCTGATAGAACTCTTTGCTCCCAGTCGGAAAGAACTTGTGTCCTTTTCTCTTTAACAATATCTTTCAAGTCTCTACCCACAACTACATATTCTCCTTCATGCCCCAACATTGTCGCGAACATCTTATTTGCCCACAAAATGCTAAATACCCCGTTTTTTTCTACGACAAGACCTGTTCCTACCGGTAACACATTCAGAAAATTAAACACATTTTCATCTTGGCTTTTCTTTTCAGAAGAATAGTCTCGGTTTTTTATTTTTTCAAAGTCGATTTTTTCGTCTGTAAAATTTAAAAATCGGGCCGCTTTAGCTAACTGTACCAATTCTCTTTCCGCATCCGACCGTACAACAGATAAAAGTATATCCGCGTCAGAATGTTCATTTGACACCAAACCGGATTTAATCTTTTTAGAGCAATAACGCACGAATATATTTTGGAATAAATTGGAATCTTCGCAGCTAAATCCAGCTTTGACAAAAATCCCCCGCACAACAGCGTTAAAAATGTTGTTGTCATTTATGTAATACGGCAGATAAATGCCTCTTCCTCCCGCGTGCATCTCCGTCAACGTGTTATCAGGATCATCTTCTGTTATTATCATAAGCTGACCGGCTTCAACTAACCGCGTAAAATCCGAAGATAGATTCTCCTCTGAAAAATTGTCTCCAATAATGGCATTCAAGAAAGACTTTATAAAAACAAGCGGAACTCTACCAACACTGTGATTCTCCTCTATAGTAAAGTACTTATCATTAAATATCGCGCGTCGTATCTTTTCATCATGATCTTGTTCACTTTTTATCATCTTCTCTATAGTATCATTCTCTTTGATTCGTTTGATATATTTATAGATTAGAATATTGTTAGTGAAATCTCGCAATTTTCGCTCTTTTTCGGTAAAAAATGTAAATTTATATCTATCCTCTTCATCTCCGGATCGTCTGGCCCCATATATACAACACCAATATTTAGTTTTTCTACCACCATTCTCTACGAAACATGGAACAATACGTATCTCAAAGCTATAATGATTCACAGCCTCATTAAAAAGAAAACGGGTATTAACATCTTCTATGCCAAAATCTATGCCAAGATCCATATTAGTCAAGCTCCTCCCTTCTACCATCAAATTCTGCATCTTATCGGATTCGATACCATCAAGAAGAGTATATTCAAGCATAGCTATATCTTTTATCTCGGGATTATTCAAAGGTATAAAAACAGACTGAGGCGCAATACTTTCCGCCACAAAAAACTCGGCATATCCTACCGAAGTTATAGCGGAAAATAGAACAGTGATCATCGTTAGAATAAACGCTGAACGCGATATAGAATATATTTTTTTACAGAAAATATTTTTCATCTTTTCAACACTTTGTAAATAACACGTTATGTGCTAATATTATTCTTGATCAATATCAGCGCATATCCTTCTTCAACACCACAAAACTGGCCTTTGTTAAACTACAAAAACTTAGATAATTATACCACATTAACACTTTTATACATACTTCTTTTTCACTTTTTCATATTTCATATTACCATTTCTATCATTTTTGATACGGTTCTGTTTATATCACTATAATCTCTCGTTTCCCATATGTTCCACACCTCACAGAACTTCCCATTTTGTTATGTTCTTACTTTTTTAAAGATTAATAATAGGGCGCTGTCCCCA
>JAGLIU010000024.1 GCA_023142805.1 Candidatus Omnitrophota bacterium
AGACTTAACATTGCCCGATTATAAAACTCTTGCAAGTCAGTTTTGTGAGATGGTTGCATTTTCAGAACTGGAAAACTACCACAACTTGAACAAAGATGATTTCAACAGACTTTGCGTTGTTGAGGGAGACGTCTCGATGCTGAACCTCGAGCCGACAGCGTTCGGAAGTAGGATAATGTCATTGGAAGATGCAGACGCTTCGTTAGAGGACCTCGATGCAAAAGGGCTTACGTGCTGGCTGCCTGAAAGGATAAACATCAACTTCGCAGAGGGAAGCAAGGTTCTTGTAGTAGGAAGAACTGCCCAGGGAAAGAAGAAGGACGAGGCAGGAAATATTACAGACGAACTAGGAGATGTCACGATGAATGTTTACGGATTATATGCTCTCCCCGAATACAAAGTGTCTCTTCCAGAAGAGATACAACCCATAGCGGAGGAGGACATATAATGGCAGAAGAAAACAAAGACCAAGAACCTGAAGAAACTTCAGAAGAATCAACAGAAGATGCAGAAAAAGTTGAAGACGAAGAAACTTCAGAAGACGAAGAATAAAGGAACATTGTTATTTTATTTTTTCCTTTATTTTATAAATTATAAAACAAAACAAGATGAGCTGGGAAAAACAAAAAGAACAAATTGAAATAGAAAAGCCAAAGACGAAAGTAGTATTCAAGACTCTTGCGGAGTCAAAAAAGGACAGAGGAATTAAAATACTTTCATATGGAAATTTCTCAACAGGCAAGACACACTTTGCTTTGTCGTCAGAAAGACCTGTTTATATTATAGATACAGAAAATGGTGCTTCTCCATTGGCAGATAAGTTTCCAGATGCACAGATTTTGAATATTTGTAACATAGACAAAGATGATATAAATGAAAAGGATGAAGTGACAAACTTTGAGAGCTTTCAAGATACGATAGATTACCTTGTAAAACTTCCAGACAAAGAGGTCGGAACAATAATCATAGACTCCATCTCTGACATCTGGGATTGGGCGCAGGCATATGCCAAGATAAAGGTGTTCAAGATACCTGTAGAGCAGAGGCTGGCTCAGCAATGGGACTGGGGCGTGATTAACAAACTGTATTTGAAGCAAATTCTAAAACTTATAAATAAAAATTGCAATGTAATTTTATGTGCAAGAGCAGGAGAGGAATATGCGGGAGCAGGACAACCAACTGGAAAATACAAAGCGCAATGTCAGAAAAAAACACTATATTGGGTAGATATTGTTTTATTTCATGAAATAAAATTTATAAATAAACAAATACAATTTCAAGCAAAAATAGAAAAATGTCGTTACAATGGAAATGTCATAGGGAAAGTTATCCAAGATATAAATTTGGAGAAAATAAAAGAAATAATAAAATAATAGTCAAAACAGCGTCTGAAATTGTTAAAGATTTCAGGGGTATTGGGAGATAGCTGTTCTTCGGAACTTCGCCCAAAACTCACCCCGTAGATTGATAACGGGGTGTTTTATAGTCACCGTGTGGGTTGGAGTGACGACACATTTGGGTTTAAACTCCCTTTGTTCCCTTTGATCAAGACCCACAATAATCAAAAAAGAAAATGAAAATAAAAACACACTTATTTAAAATAGAAATTAAACCAACTGATTATTTTGGGGAAGGAGTAAAGGAGGACGAAACATTTAGATT
>JAGLIU010000240.1 GCA_023142805.1 Candidatus Omnitrophota bacterium
GATACCATAGAGAGAGATATACGTCCGCCATTGAGATCCGACGGTGGAGATATTGAGCTTGTAGGTGTTGACCGGAATAAAGTATATGTAAGATTTTTGGGAGCGTGTTTGGGGTGTCCGTCTACCGGTGTTACTTTAAAGGTTTTGGTCGAATCCAAGCTTAAGGAATTTGTTGATGAAAATATAGAAGTAGAAGAGGTTTCCGAATGAACAAATTGGTATATGTTGATAATAACGCTACGACGAAAGTCGCGTCCGAAGTATTTGAGGCAATGAAACCTTTCCTGACCGAAAAATACGGGAATCCTTCCAGTATGCATACTTTTGGGGGGAGTCTGCGTAAAGATGTTGAATTAGCCAGAGAAAAAACCGCGCATTTTTTGGGGGCTGCTGATCCGGCCGAGGTTATGTTTACGAGTTGCGGGACCGAAAGCGATAACGCGGCGATAATCGGTACGTTAAAAACATGTCCGAAAAAGAGACATATAATAACAACAAAAGTGGAACACGCGGCGGTACTTAATTTGTGTCAGTATATGGAAACAGTAGGCTACCGGGTTACGTATCTTGATGTAGATGAGGATGGGATGCTTGATCTGAACACATTAAAGTCCGCTATAAATGATGATACCGCGATAATTTCTATCATGTACGCTAATAATGAGACAGGAGATATCTTTCCCGTAGAAGAGATAGCGGAGATCGCTAAAGCAAAAAATGTGGTTTTTCATATAGACGCGGTTCAAGCGGCGGGGAAGATACCTTTTAAACTGACAGAACTTTCCGCGGATCTTGTTTCTATCTCGGGACATAAGCTTCATGCCCCGAAGGGGGTAGGTGTTCTGTACATAAGGAGAGGGACGAAGTTCAAGCCATTTTTAATAGGGGGACACCAGGAACATAGCCGGCGCGGGGGTACTGAGAACGTAGCCTCTATTGTGGGATTGGGTAAGGCTTGTGAACTAACGGAAAAATATTTTGACGAAAAAATGGGTGAAGTAAAAAGACTGCGGGATAAGTTGGAAGACGCTATACTGAATGATATTTCGGATTCAAAATTAAATGGGAATAAAGACGCGAGACTTCCTAATACCACAAATATTGGATTTGAGTTCGTAGAAGGCGAAGCGATCCTACTTATGCTGGATGCTGAGGGGATAGCCGCTTCATCCGGGTCGGCATGTGCTTCAGGGTCCCTGGCTCCTTCACATGTTCTAAGGGCTATGGGGGTGCCTTTTACTTTTATCCAGGGCTCGATCCGATTCAGTCTTAGCCGGTATAACACAGAGGAAGAAATAGATCATATTATCAAACATTTACCTCCGATCATTAAAAAACTACGAAATATCTCACCTTACGTAAAAAACAAATAGTTTTTATCATGTTTTTTAAAAAAACATTGATCGTAATTGTTATGGGAAACTTACAAGTGATCATAAAAAACGGCGTTTTTTTAAATAATACCAGAGTATTAGAATATGCTAATGTTTGATCGGAAAGAACTATTGACTTTGGGTTTCTGTAATAACTATGATAAAGAAAGCCGGAGTATAGTTACATCAGGCGGTTATTGTCGAGAGAAGGACGAAAATGTCTTTGATGGTCCGTGCGGAAAAGGTGTAGAATAAGAAAGAAAAGGCAGTGTTTGACAAATGATACAAGCATGGTATCATTTAATGGTAGAACAATAACCTGTAATTAATAGAAAGGAGAAAAAATGAAAAAATATAAATGTCTGGTATGTGGTTATATTTATGATCCGGCAGAGAATGATAATGTGGCGTTTGCCGATCTTCCTGAAGATTGGTTGTGTCCGGAATGCGGAGTAGGTAAAGATCAGTTTGAAGAAGAGGGTTGAACGAAGGAGATCCAGGCGCTTCAAGCGCAATAGAAGAAATGGGTTACAGGATTTTAAGATCAATATAGGCAAGGGTTATGGGTTAGGGTTAAAAAACTGGTTTTGATTAGGGGGTGGAGGATGACACGGTTAAGGGAGATATACAAATGTAATGTGTGTGGAAATGTAGTTGAAGTAATGTATGAAGGCGCTCCTGATTTGACATGTTGTGATCAGCTGATGGAAGGGCTTGAAGCGAAGGCTCAGGATGAAGGAAAGGAAAAACATGTTCCGATCATTGAGGAGACGGAAAAAGGCATAAGAGTTCAAGTGGGCGGTGTTGAGCATCCCATGGAAGATGAGCATTATATAAAATTTATCGAGGTATTAACCAAAGATAAAGTGATCCGTGCGGAATTGAATCCGGGTCAAAAACCGGAGGCGTGTTTTTGTGCTATGAAAACTGAGGTGATAGAAGTAAGGGAATATTGTACGGTACATAATTTGTGGAAGGCATAATGTTTCCGTAGAGGTGGTTTGGAGAGAGTGAAACAAAAAAAGGAGGTACTCAGATGGCAACTTTGAAAGGTACAAAAACAGAGAAGAACTTACTCGCGTCGTTTGCCGGGGAGTCGCAGGCACGTAACAGATATACGTATTTTGCGAGTGTCGCGAAAAAGGCCGGGTATGAACAAATAGCGGCTATTTTCTTGGAAACAGCCGATAATGAAAAAGAGCACGCGAAGAAATTCTTTAAATATTTGGAAGGCGGGGATGTGGAGATAGTAGCGACATATCCGGGCGGAGTAATAGGGACAACGGAAGAAAATCTTGCCGCGGCTGCCGGTGGAGAAAAAGAGGAATGGACAATTTTATATAAAGAGGCTGCCGATGTCGCGGAGAGTGAGGGGCTTGATGATATCGCGGCGACTTTCAGAAGTATCGCTCTGGTTGAAAAACATCATGAGCAGAGATATAGAAAACTGCTTAAAAACATAGAAGACGGTAAAGTGTTCAAGAAAGATAGCAGCGTTGAATGGAAATGCCGAAATTGTGGATATGTACATGAGGGGGCGGAAGCTCTCGATAAATGTCCCGCGTGTACTCATCCTCTGGCATATTTCGAATTATTATGCGACAATTTCTAGCAAAAAAGGAAGCACGTTATGGATAAAAGGTTTTCAGGACATGAGATCCTTGAGATCGCTGTTCAAATAGAGAAGAACGCCGGGGATTTTTATTCTAAGCTTGCGGATAAAGCCGCGGACGCGGAGATTAAGGAAGTTTTTAATTGTCTCGCGGAGATGGAAAAGGGTCATATCGATATTTTTAAGGAAGTGTCTGATGCTGTTTGTGGAGATGCTCCTGAAGGAGTATATTCTGATGAGTATTTCGCTTATATGAATGCTTTGGCCGGACAATATGTCTTTACGGAAGAGAGTACAGGAATAGACGCGGCGGAAAAATGCGGATCCATAAAAGAAAGTGTAGATGTTGCGATAGGATTTGAAAAAGATTCTATTCTTTTTTATGAAGAGATAAGAAAGAATGTTCCTGAAAAGGCGGCAGTATTTGTTGAAAGAATAGTAGAAGAAGAAAAAAAACATCTTCGACAATTATGCGGATTAAAAGGAGGTTGTCAATTATGAAAAACGTGAAGGTATACTCGTCACCTGCATGTGCTTATTGTGTCAGGGCCAAACAGTTCCTGAAAGATAACAGCGTGGAGTTTGAAGAGATAGATGTGTCGTTAAATCCTGACGCGGCTCGGGAAATAGTCGAAAAATCGGGACAAATGGGTGTTCCCGTGATTGACATCGAAGGCGAGATAATAGTAGGGTTCGATAAAGGGGAAATAGAAAAAGCGTTAGGGCTTTAAGTAGAGTCAAGAGTTGTAAATGTTTGTTACATGACCTGAACATAAGAGGGTTTATGCCGAAGACATACGATTTGATCATTGTTGGTGCCGGACCGGCGGGTATAACCGCCGGAATATACGCGGCCCGTAAAAAAATGGATTGTTTAGTTATAACAGAAGATATAGGTGGTCAGACGATCTGGAGCGGGGATGTGGAGAATTATACGGGTTATCGATTTATGACCGGATCGGAACTTGCGTCTAAATTCGAAGAACATATAAAAAAATACAGTATTGGTATTAAAGAAGGAGAAAGAGTTAATTCTTTAGCTAAAACCGGTGATATTGTGCGGGTTGTTACAAATAAAGATATTTACTATTCAAAAACGGCGATTATCGCTTCCGGTAAAAGAT
Organism: Candidatus Omnitrophota bacterium; assembly: GCA_023142805.1. GTDB lineage: Bacteria > Omnitrophota > Gorgyraeia > Tantalellales > Tantalellaceae > JAGLIU01. The sequence goes on from JAGLIU010000240.1 coordinate 4,110, forward strand.
CAAAAGAATTAGGTGTTCCGGGAGAGAAGGAGTTTAAGCGGAAGGGGCTTACATATTGCGCGACTTGTGACGGACCGTTGTTTCTAGACAAGAAAGCAGTTGTAGTAGGTGGCGGGAATTCGGCACTGGACGCGGCCTTTCAGCTTACTCGAATAGCGGAAAAAATATACATTGTAAATATGACCGCGGAACTTACGGGGGATCCTGTCATGAAGGATAAAGTGACCGGGGATGAAAAGGTAACGATATTCAATGATAGCAAGATAACAGAAGTTTTCGGCGGCAAATTTGTAGAGGGAGTAAAAATAAAAACTCCCCGATCGGAAGAGGTTTTGGAAGTGGAAGGTGTGTTTGTTGAAATAGGTCTTGTTCCTAATTCGGGATTCACACAGGGACTTGATAAAAACAAACATGGAGAGATCATTATAAATTGTCAGACCGAAACGAATGTAAAAGGGGTTTTTGCCGCGGGAGATGTGACCAATGTTATTGAAAAACAGATAATTGTTGCCGCGGGAGAAGGAGCGAAAGCGTCTTTGCAGACATTCAGATATCTGGCAAGAAAAAAATAGACAGAATATAGATTATGACACAAGAACTTAAGAAAAAATACTTTGAAAAGAGAAACATTATTAGAAAAAGATTAAAAGAGTTTAATGTTATGGGGGGGGAGACTGATAAGAGGATATTCAGTGAGCTTTGTTTTTGTATATGTACACCGCAGGCAAAAGCGGTGAACTGCGCGAACGCGGTACTTTTTTTGGATAAGAATGACATTCTTTATAAAGGGGATAAAAAACAAATAAGATCCGGTCTTAAGGGAGTGAGGTTCCCTAACAATAAGGCCGGCTATATAGTGGAGACGAGAAGATTGTTTTCTGATGGGGAAAAGATCAAAATAAAAAACAGGATTGATCCTAAAAATATACAGAAGACACGTCAGTGGTTCGCTGAAAATGTTAAAGGGATAGGGTATAAAGAAGCCAGTCATTTTTTAAGGAACATAGGGTTAGGACAGGATCTGGCTATTCTGGACGTTCATGTCTTGAGAAATATGATCAAATATGAAGTTATCAACGACATCCCGAAAAACATGAGCAAAAAAAGATATCTGGAGCTGGAAAACAAGCTCCGGGATTTTTCAAAAAATATTAATATACCTATGGCGGAACTTGATCTCCTTTTTTGGTCAAATGAGACGGGGAAAGTATTTCGATAAGCTAAGAAGTGGAGAAGAAAGTGGGTAGTGATCAAGTTAAGGATTGGTATTAGTAACAAAATTGTTTATGGGGTTGTAGTCCATGGACTAAAAAAAGAAGAGGTTATATGCGATTTATTTCGATTATAAACAGCATATTTTATGAGGCATATTTACTTTTAGACAGGATGTCGCCGTATATTCTATTTGGTTTTCTTTTTGCGGGTGTGTTTCATGCTTTTATCAGCACAGAGACGGTCAGTAATCATTTAGGTAAGAGAGATTTTCTATCCGTAATAAAAGCCGCTTTATTCGGTATACCTCTTCCGCTTTGTTCATGTTCGGTGATACCGGCGGCTATGTCATTGAAGAGGGAAGGGGCAAGTAAAGGAGCCCTACTTTCTTTTTTGATATCTACGCCTACATCCGGCGTTGATTCTATTTTTGCTACATATTCGCTTTTAGGAGGATTTTTTGCTTTATATAGAGTTATAGCTTCTTTTTTGATAGGTACGTTCGCGGGGATATTTGCCAATATTGTAGGGAAGAATGATCCTGTGGACGCGAAAATGGAGGAAAGCAGGTGTAAATTTTGTGAAGAGAAAAACCCTTCTTCGCATGATCATAATGTGTTTCAAAAAATAAAAGGGATGTTCAAATACGCGTTTGGTGAACTTTTATATGATTCCGGTCCGGCTTTGATGGTAGGTGTTTTTTTAGGAGGGATCATTGCTTATTTTATGCCTTCAGAATTTATTCATACCTATTTGGGGTCAGGTATCAAAGCAAAACTTGTAATGATGGTTGTAGGTATACCTATGTATGTGTGCGCTACCGCGTCCATTCCCATAGTCGCGTCTCTTTTGATGAAAGGTCTTGATCCCGGAGCTGCTTTCGTCTTTCTTGTATCCGGACCGGCTACGAATGTCGTTACTATGGCAGTTATAGGGAAGAACCTGGGAAAAAGAACCCTCCTGATCTATCTTATTTCTATCATGGGTGGCAGTGTTCTCTTAGGTGTTTTGTTTGACAAAATAGCGACGCAGTTTTTTAATATAAATACGGTGATGTTTATGCGGCATCACCGGGGAATGATTCCCGGGGATGTAAGTAATTATACGACTTTGGTGCTTATAGTATTGATATTGTGGAATATGATAAAACGCCGTAGTCGGGTGTACAGAAGATATTTCAAGGGGTAGGGGAAAAGGAGAGGTTTGTCTAAGAAGGCGGACGTTGAGTAAAAGCCGGGGTTTCCAGAGGAGGAAAGAGTGGAAAATATAGCTTATTATATGGAGAATATCTCAATAGTAACATATCTGGTTGTTTTTGCGGGAGGTGTGATCGCTTCTTTTACTCCGTGTGTGTATCCATTGATACCTATTATGGTAGGGGTGATCGGGACTAACAAAGAACAGTCTCGTTTGAAAAATTTTGTTTTGTCTTTAAATTATGTAATAGGCATGGCTATTACATTTTCGACATTAGGAGTGGTTGCCGCGGTGACGGGAAAATTGTTCGGACAGATCCAGTCTAACTACGCGGCACATCTTATTGTAGGTAATGTGATAATAGTATTTGCTCTTATGCTTTTAGATGTTATCCCCATGCCTGTTTTTTTTCTCAGTAAAGCCGGAGCCGGGAAAGTAATTAAAGGAGGAAATATTTTTTCAGCACTTTTCATGGGGGCAATATCCGGGTTTGTAGCGGCACCCTGCACCGCGGCAGTACTTGCGGCATTATTGACCTATGTCGCGACTACACAAAATGTTGTTTTTGGGTTCTCATTGCTTTTTGTTTTTGCCATAGGGTTAGGAACACTTTTGATGTTAATAGGTACTTTCGCGGGGATCTTAAAAGCGATGCCTAAAACAGAGAAATTTATGGAAGTGATGCAAAAGGTTCTCGCGTTCGGGATGATCCTTTTGGGCGAATATTATATATTTAAAGCGGGCATGTTGAATTTTTGATAGAACTTATATGCAAAAAAAGGGAGAATGGTCGTGAGAATTAAAACTATATTTTCGATTATAATTGTTATGACGCTTATGATAAGCGCGTGTTCAAATGTTGAAAGTCAGGGGTTTGGAAAAGCGCCGAATTTTACATTAAGTAAATCCGGTGGTGGAGAGATAACCTTATCGGAAGAGCTCAAAGGTAGGCAGGCTGTTTTGGTGTTTTTCGCTACATGGTGCCCGTCCTGCGTAACAAAAGTTCCGGCGATTAACGAGTTTTATGAAAGATATAGGGATAAGGTTTCCGTAATGGGCGTGAATATACAGGAAAGTGATTCTAGAATTCAGAGTTTTATTAATAAAAAAGGCGTGAAGTATCCGATCTTTCTGGATTCTGAAGGGAAAGTCGCGGGACTTTACGGTATCAGAGGTATCCCGGCTGTTTTTGTTGTTAATTCCGGTGGAGAGATCGTGTATCAGGGGCATTCTATAGAAGAAGCCGGAAATAAATTGAGTTTATAACAAAGAAGAAACAGCGAGCTGTTTTACTTTATTATCCCGAGTAAGGTATCCGAAGGATGCCGTGCTCGACATGACAAGATTTAAGCTATTTGTATAAACACGTTTTTGGACATACAAAACTTAATAGTTCCCAAAAAGATTATTGTTAGTACTGTTATCGTCGTTATTTGAATAGGAGTTGAGTTGAAGCTGATCACAAAAGATACGGGTTATGCTATCAGGGCTTTAAATTGTATATCCGGTGTCGAAGGACAGATAGTAACTGTAAGTGATCTTGCTGAGAGATTGGATATACCCAGGCCGTTCTTGCGAAAAATACTGCAGGTACTTAAAAAAAAAGGAATTTTGGATTCATATAAAGGAAAAAATGGGGGCTTTGTCCTTTCTGTTGATCCGGAAAAAATAACGGTTCTTGGTCTTATTGAGATCTTTCAGGGTAAGTTTTGCCTCAAAGAACATGTTTTTTACGGAAAGAGGTGTTCTTATTTTAAGAACTGTTCTTTAAAAAAAAAGATAGATATTTTGGAAACGCGCGTTGCCGGTGAATTAAAGGCTATTACGATAGGATCTTTGACATAGATTTATTAGTAGTACCTGTCATGTTAAACCCGATTGAGAAGAAGTACGTAAGGAGAGATATGTTTAGAAATCACCGGAGGACAACGTTGGGGATATCTCTTTTTATTTTTTTCTTGTAATGTCACCAAAACTTGGTAAAATATCCAAGAGTTGGTATCGGATGTCCTGTTCAGGGATATCCTGTTTACAGATGAGTAGTTAAAGAACTGAATGTTTTAAGAATAACAGGGGGAGGTTCTCAAATTAACGTCCCTATGTAATGAAAGGATGAGAATAATGCATAGTTACAAAGATTTAGGTTTGTCGAACACCAAAGATATGTACGCGAAGGCTGTTGACGGAAAATATGCCATACCCGGGTACAATTTCAATAACATGGAGCAACTACAGGCCATAATCACAGCTTGTATAGAAACGAATTCTCCCGTTATTTTACAGGTTTCTTCCGGAGCAAGGAAATACGCTAATCAGATCTTGTTGAGGCATATGGCGAATGGCGCGATGGATATAGTTAAAGACGCCGGGAGTAATATCCCTGTCGCGTTACATCTTGATCACGGAGACACTTATGAATTATGTGTGTCCTGTATAGAGTCGGGGTTTTCATCCGTTATGATAGATGGTTCGGCGCATTCTTTTGAGGACAATATAGTTCTCACAAAGAAAGTTGTCGCGTACGCTCATCAGCATGATGTTACGGTAGAAGGTGAACTTGGCGTTCTTGCCGGGATAGAAGATGATGTTCAGCATGAAGTAACACACTACACAAAACCCGAAGAAGTTGAAGAGTTTGTGTCTAAAACGGGTGTAGATAGTCTGGCGATCTCCATAGGCACATCACACGGCGCGTATAAGTTTAAACTTAAGCCGGGGGAAGAGGTGCCGCCTTTAAGATTCGATATTCTCGAAGATGTAGAGAAAAGACTTCCCGGATTTCCGATAGTTCTTCACGGCGCGAGTTCTGTTGTTCCCGAATATGTTGAGATCATAAACAAATATGGCGGGCAATTGGATAATGCCGTAGGAGTGCCCGAAGATCAGCTTTTAAAAGCTGCGAGATCATCGGTATGTAAAATAAATATAGATTCAGACGGACGTCTTGCTATGACAGCCAAGATAAGAGAGGTAATGGCGACTAAACCCGGAGAGTTCGACCCGAGAAAATATTTGGGCCCGGCGCGTGATGAACTTGTAAAAATGTACAAGCATAAGAACGAAAATGTTTTAGGTTCCGCTGGTAAATCCTAAAAATAGCATGTGAACGGTTAAATGAATTGTACCAGGGGGCAAATATTTTTGCCCCCTTTTTATTTACAGAGTAAAAAAGGATTGAATTATGAAAGAATTGGTTATTTTCGGGATTGAAATACCTTCCTCGATATTTATTCCTGTTTTGTATTCTTTATGGGTAACTATATTTTTGATCGCGAAAAGGATCTTTTTTGTTAATGTGCGCAGGTTCGCTAAAAGTACCGCTTTGAAGGCTGATGATGTATTGTTAAATGCTTTGGACCTGCCTGTAACGCTTCTTATTTTTGTAAGCGGAGTTACGGTTTTAGAGAATGTATTTCAC
>JAGLIU010000241.1 GCA_023142805.1 Candidatus Omnitrophota bacterium
ACGTTCTGCTTGACGCCTCAACCGCGTCAGCAAGAAGCACGATAGCGCTTTCTTTTGTCTGAGGACGAGGTCCGGGATAACGAAAATTCTCTTCCTTCAATACCCCGCCGTTCTCATTCTTCTCTATTGCCTTCTGATAAAAATACGCTATCAAGCTGTTACCATGATGCTGTGTAATGAAATCTACGATAGCTGTATTAAGCTTATACTTCTTGGCGATCTCTACCCCTTCCTTAACATGTTTGCTGATAATAAGAGCGCTCATTGAAGGGGTCAGTTTCGCGTGACGGGAACCGGAACCCATTTCATTTTCGCTAAAATATTCCGCCTTGGGTATTTTCCCAATATCGTGATAATATGCCCCTACTCTCGACCTTAAGCTATCCGCGCCTATAGCGTCACTTGCGGCTTCGGCCAGGTTCCCCACCATAATACTGTGATGATATGTCCCGGGAGCTTCCATCGCCAATTTCTTTAAAAGCGGATGATTGAGATCCGACAGTTCAAGCAAACTAATATTCGTAGGAACCTTAAAAATATACTCGAACACCGGCAAAAGACCCATAACTATAAACCCCGAAAATAAACCGCTTGCTATCCCCCATAGTCCGTCATGTATATAAAAATCGAGATCCATGCCGTTTATAAGTCCAATACACACGATAGCCAAAAATTTCACCAGACCCGCTAAAAGACCCGCCCATAATATATTCGCTCTGCGCCGCGCCCCCTTAACAGCGAATATACCGGCAACACTACCGGTTAAAAGCACAAACCCTATCTCACTTCCCCCCCCTATCAAAAGAGAAATAAACACGCTCATGAGAACAACTCCCAGAAACGCGGTACTGAAACCCAGCAAAAGCATAAGGATCATCGCCATACTTGCCATCGGAATAAAATAACTCGGTTGAGGAGATCTCATAACAGCATCAGCGATCAAAACCATAAAAAACATGTTCAGAAGAACGATCGCTAGATATTTTGTTTCATATAGAAAATTCTTTTTGCCCCGGGAAAAAAACATATAAATAACAGCGGTCAACCCTAAAAGTAAAAACAACAGCAGTACTCCGAGAAAAAAAGTCGGCGTAGTTCCCGGGCGAAAAAACCTCCTTAATTGCGTAAGTTGAGTAATATGACACGCGTTAACACGTTTGCCTTTTTCAACAATAAGTTCATTCTTCTCAACCTCCCAACTCTTGTACACAGACTTAACCGCTTTAACCGCCGCGTCCCTATCGGCCTCTGTTCTGTCTTCACCTGGGATTAAATTTGGCTCTAAATACATCGATACTAACGCTGCCACAGGTTGACGGATCTTTCTGTTCTTAATAAACTCCTTAATGATGTCCTCTTCCAAAACTTCATCCAAACTTCCTTCAGTCAAAAGCTCCTTTAACCTGGTCTCTCGTCTATCAGAGGTTCCCTCATTTAATAACACTATTCTGTCTATATTTTTTTCTTTCAAATACCCCTGATCCTCCGCGGCTATATACCCCGTAGCGTAAATATCGTTTATTATACTTACGGATCTCTTTTTTAATTCCTCAAGATCCTCATATTGGAGAAGAGCTTTAAGAGCTTTATCAGCGATCTCGCCTTCTATTCCAACCTTTATTCCCTCAACCTTATCAATCAGTTCAGACCCGGAAACTTTTTCCGCTTTTATAATATCTATAAATTTCAACATTTCTGAAATACTTTTCTCTTCGACCGAGGTGTTCTCTAAAAGCACGTACGGGACATTTTCTTCGGCAAGATCCATAGCTTCCCGTGTTTTATCTTCATCTATTTCCCACAAATAAGTGAAATCATAAGGCGCGTATACATTTTTTAATGAAATATCTCCTTCATGCACGCTCCATTGATAAAGATGAGGACTCACAAACATACTCGAAAGAACTACAGCAACAAACAAAACTATGAGTCCTATAGAAATAGTCTCTCTTTTCATCAAAACGCTCTTGATGCTCTTGATCCCCTTGATCCCTTTGATCTTATCCGATATTTTCATTTTTAGACTCAGTCTCTTCTTTATAAACTTTAATTATTTTTTGAACAAGCTCATGCCTGACAACATCTTCACCTTTAAGAGTAACAACCTTTATACCTTTAATTTTTTTCAAAAGAACCCCCGCGTGAACAAGTCCTGATTCTTTACTTTTTGGCAAATCACTCTGCGTAATATCCCCGGTTAAAACCGTTTTAGAATCAAATCCCAAACGCGTAAGAAACATCTTCATCTGTTCCTTGGTAGAATTCTGAGCCTCATCCATTATGATAAAGGCATCATTAAGCGTTCTCCCCCGCATATACGCCAAAGGAGCAACTTCTATAATTCCCCTATCAAGATAATCTTTGATCATATGAGGCTCTACCATATCATAAAGAGCATCATACAAAGGACGTAAATATGGATTAACTTTTTCGTACATATCTCCGGGTAAAAATCCCAGGTTTTCACCGGCTTCAACAGCGGGCCTTGTTAAAATAATACGCGAAACCAACCCTTTCCTCAGAGCATTGACCGCCAAAGCCACCGCTAGATAAGTTTTTCCGGTCCCCGCCGGACCTATACCAAAAACTATATCATGCTTTCTTATAGCCTCAATATATTCTTTCTGACCCGCGCTTCTAGGCAGAACATACGCCCGTTTGGAACTTACTTCAACTTTATCAAGAAAAATGTTTTTTAACGGCACGTTTGCCGGACAGGCTTTGATCGCGTAGTCGATGTCCCTTGATGACAAATGTCCGCCTTTTCTGATCACCGCGAGAAATCCCTCGACGATATCTTTGGATTTTTCGATATCTTCTTTTTTTTCGGAAGCAATACTGAGCATACCATCTCGAAATGATGTTATAACGCTAAAAGTTTTTTCTATTTTTTTTAAAGTTTCATCATGCTTTCCGAAAAGACTTCTTGCTTCTGAATCATCTCGTAAATTTATTTTCACTTCATGCATATTCATCCAGACTTACCGATCAAGCTTTGTGTCTCCAAAAACACGTTTATCCTGTAAACAAGATCCATTCGACTCTCTCGCTTCGCTCTTTCGCTCAGGATAAATTTGACCTTACAACTTATGTCGCTTCGCTCCATAAGTTGTGGTCTCATTTACTTTATCCATTCGTCTTCGGTTTCGATCTCTATTATTTCTGACGGTCCTCTCCCTGAAGGATCAACAATCTCGGTCACCGTTACACCTTTTTTACTGACAATCGCGGCTTTTTTCTTTGAAACAGTTTGAGTTTTTTTATCTATTTTTTTATCTGTTTTTCTGTCTGTTTTTTTCTTTGAGCTTTCAAAACCAAAGATCGGTAATTCCACATCCACATTGATCACTGTTCTCTGCGTGGGTCTTTCATCTTTGATCTCAGGCACTTTTCCCATCAAATACCCTCTATTCCCCTTCTTAAGATCCTGATCAACCCGATCTTCCTTGACAGTATATACTTCTATTCCTTTTATCCCGGCATACACCCGTCCGGGGACTATAAGCGTGGTTAATATCAACACCCATATTAATTTCTTCATAGATCCCTCCTTTTTAGCCTTCATACCGTTTATTCAACTTAAACACTATGAACGTAATAAACTCCTATTGCTTCTTTTTCAACAATTTTAAGCCCAATTCCCTCAGCTGATCCGCGTCTACTTCCGAAGGCGCGCCTGTCAACGGACAAACACCTTTTTGCGTCTTAGGAAAAGGAATTACTTCGCGTATAGACAAATCTTTAGTAAACAACGTTACCAGCCTGTCCAGACCAAAAGCCACTCCACCATGCGGAGGAGGTCCGTAACTGAACGCTTCCAAAAGAAATCCGAACTTTTTGTCACATTCCTCGTCTGTAAGCCCTAAAACATCAAAGATTTCACGTTGTACTTCTCTATCATGTATCCTTATACTGCCTGAACCTATTTCACTGCCGTTAAGAACCAAATCATAGGATAAGGACTTTACTTTACCCAACTCTCTTTTTTTCAAAAACTCTTTATCTTCTTCCCTGAACGAAGTAAAAGGATGATGCTCAGAGACCCATCTGTCATCATCTTTATTATATTTAAAAAGAGGAAAATTTACTATCCATAAAAAATTAAATTTATCTTGATCTATAAGCCCTTTATCTTTTCCTATCTTAAGCCTCAAAGCTCCAAGCGCTTCACAAGCTGTATCCGGAGCATCCGCTACCATAAATATCATGTCACCCGGTTTAGCGCCTGTCTTTTCGCGAAACAAGTTTAATTCTTCTTCCGTAAAAAATTTAGTTATCTGCGAAGTAACTTCATTTTCTTCCACTTTAAAATACGCTAACCCCTTTGCCCCATATTCACCAACAAATGAAGTAAGATCATCGATCTCTTTTCGGCTTGATCCTCCATATCCAGGAGCCGCCAGTGCCATGATCTTTCCTCCTGATGAAGCCACGCTTTGAAAAACCTTGAACCCGCAATCTTTAACGTTTTCTGTCATATCGTGCAGAAATACTTCAAATCTTGTATCCGGTTTATCACTGCCGAACTTTATAATAGCTTCTTCATGATCCATTTTAGGGAACGGCAAAGAAAGTTTCTCCCCCATAACCTTTTCAAACATCCCCTGGAAAAGTTTCTCACAAACGTCCAACACATCTTCCTGTTCCACAAAAGACATTTCCAGATCCAGCTGAGTAAATTCCGGTTGTCGATCGGCCCTTAGGTCCTCATCTCTAAAACAACGGACTATCTGAAAATACTTTTCAATACCCGCCACCATCAAAAGCTGCTTAAATATCTGTGGCGACTGAGGTAAAGCGTAGAAATTACCGTTCTGAACCCTGGCAGGCACGAGATAATCTCTTGCTCCTTCAGGTGTAGACTTAGTTAACATTGGGGTTTCAACAGAAATAAATCCTTCGCTATCCAAAAAATCCGCTATGAATTTATAGACCGTATGTTTGATCTTGAGTTTTTTTTGCATGGAACCCCGCCTTAAATCCAGATACCGATATTTGAGACGCACCTCTTCGGAAACCTCAATGTCATCCTTAATTTCAAAAGGCGGAGTTCTGGCCTTTGAAAATATATTTACCTCATCTACTTCAATTTCTATTTCTCCCGTAGATAATTTTTTATTGATCGTATCTTCCGGCCGCGAGGCTACTTTTCCCGTCACTTTGACGCAATATTCACATCTTAACTCATGAGCCACTTTATGCGTTTGAGCGTTTCTTTCCGGGTCAAAAACCAGCTGAGTAATACCATGCTTGTCTCTAAGATCCATAAATATAATATCTCCGTGATCTCTTCTTGAAGCCACCCACCCACATAGTTTCACTTTTTTAGCCGCGTCTTTGCCCGTCAATTCACCACAATCATGTGTTCTTATCATATTTTCTCTTTCTTTAATTTTTCAATAACATCCTCCGCCGTCATATCCGTTTGTTCTCCGGTATCCATATTTTTGAGACATATTTTTTCATTCCTTATTTCTTCTTCTCCTATTATGATAACATATCTTCGTTTTTCTTTATTAGCTTTTCTCATTACGGCTTTTAGAGAACGCCCTGAATTATCCAGAGCACAAACCATACCTTCATTTCTAAGTTTTTCCGTTAAAAAAAGCGCTTCATCTCTGCAATCTTCACCAACGGCTACTACAAGCGTGCCCCTTTTTATCGCGAATTCCTCTCTTTTCTTATCAATTGCCAACATTAATCTTTCTACCCCTATGGCATAACCGGTAGCATAGGATTCAGGCCCTCCCATTTGTTTCGTCAGATTATCGTATCTTCCTCCGGCAGCTATAGCGTCTTGCGCGCCAAGTCCGGGATGAACGATCTCAAAAACTACCCCGGTATAATAGTCCAGTCCCCGAACCAAATCAGTTTTTTCTTTAAATTCAATTTGAATTTTACTTAAAGTGTTTTTAAAATTATCATAGGACCCGGCACATTCATCACATAAATATTCCAGTAGCCTCGGAGCGTTTTGCACTACTTCCTTACATTCCTTGTTCTTACAATCTAATACACGAAGCACATTGGTAGAAATTCTTCTCTCGCAATTATCACATAGTTTTGATCTTACTCCGGAGAAAAATCCCGTTAATGATCTTTTATATTTATCCCGATCCTTTTTACACCCAAGAGAGTTTACGTAGATAGTATATTTCTCCACGCCTATTTCTTTAAGCACTCTCTTAGCGTTCAATATGAGCTCTATATCATCGCCAATACCCGGTGGACATACTCCTATTATTTCAACCCCTATTTGATGAAACTGTCTTAATCTGCCTTTTTGTGGACGTTCACTCCTGAACATAGGCCCCATATAGAATAGCTTCACTTTATCGTTATCTTTATAAAGTCCTTGTTCAATATAAGCTCGAATAATAGACGCGGTCCCTTCCGGACGCAAAGATAGACTCTTTCCGCTCCTATCCTCAAGCGTATACATTTCTTTTTCGACGATATCGGTATCTTCACCTATACTGCGGACAAAAACAGATGTCTCCTCTAAAATAGGTGTACGTATTTCGTCATATTCCCAGTCTTCAAAAACTTTTCGGGCTTTTTCTTCAATTACACGATATATTTTCGCGTCCTTAGGAAGAATGTCCGGCATACCTTTTAATGCTCTATACTTAGGATTAATCCCCATGATCACACCTTTGTTTAAAACTCACAGTTCTCTACATCAAGCTTCATTCTCATTCCTGACTTAAAAGACACAACTTTTTTATCAGGGATATTAACACCTTCACCGGTTCTAGGATTACGCCCTAATCTCCCTTTACGTGTTTTCACCTTGAAAATACCGAAATTTCTCAGTTCTACTTTGTTACCCCTCGATAAACTGTCGGTTATTATATCAAATGTACGCTGTACCACTTTTTTCACATCCACCTGTTTAAGATCGATTTCATCAGATATCTTTGTTATAATGTCTTTTTTGGTCATTTCCGCTCCTTCCATTTTATAACTTTTAATTATCGGTTATCAGTTTTAGTCCTTCATAAATCCACGATCATTGCCCTCAACATAAATGCCCCTCAGCTGCTTTTTTAAAATTGTTAAAATTTTTTCCATGAGATAAGTGGTTATGCTATCATTGCTTATGTATTATGTCAAATTTAATTCGTCATAAAAACGTCCCGTAATACTATCTTTCGTCTATTTTGTCAGAAACTTTATATTCCCTTTCCCTATAATGTTTTCCATCTCGTCTATCAACTCATCACTGGGATGAACTAATAGATCCTTATCCATAGAAAGACGTATTTTACGCCCTTCGGGGGCTGTTAGATCAACAAATACAGGAGTTTTTCCTTTGAATTTCTTTATAAGATCCTTAACCATTATCATGGTCCGCTCTTCTAAAACTACAGTTGACATCTTTATAAGCACGGATTTGGTGAAACTTTCTTTCACTTTCTCCAGAGGAATAATATCTTCCGCGACTATTTTTGGTTCCTCCTCACGTAAATTCAACTTACCGCTAATATACACAAGATTATCTACTTTGATAAGCTCGGGAGATTTCCGGTATGCCCGGGGAAAAACTAACACTTCAATAAAATTGTCCAGATCCCCCAAACTCACTATAGCCATCTTTTCCTTCTTTTTTCTTGTTACCGTAACACGCACTTTATTTATTATTCCACCGATAAGAACCGTCTGACCATCACCCATACCGGCTAATTCGGAAATCCTTGCCGTAGAGTACGCGTTTAAGAGTCTTTCAAATCTTGCCAAAGGATGTTTAGTTATATAAAATCCCAACATCTCTTTTTCTTGAGCTAAAAGATCATACTCCGCCCATTCAGGAATATCCGGAATGTTATAAAAATTTTCCCTAAAACTTTCGTCCGCGTTCTCATCATCAAAAAAAGATAGTTGCCCCATATTGCGATCACGGCTGGTCTTTGATGCCATCTCCAGCACTTTATCCAAAACCGCCATCCCTTGAGAACGAAACAATTTCGTCGAATCAAAAGCACCGCATTTGATCAAACTTTCCACGACTTTTCTATTGACCGTACGAGCATCCACCTTTTGCGCAAAATCGTATATAGACTCAAACTTTCCTCTTTCCTGCCTGAACATTATTATCGCTTCCGCCGCGCCTTCTCCCACATTTTTTACGGCCGAAATTCCAAAACGTATACCATTACCGACAACAGTAAAATCCTTAAAACTTTCGTTAACATCAGGCGGCAATATGTCTATGCCCATTTGTATGGCCTCGTTTATATAATCCGATATTTTATCCGAATTATTTTTTTCACCGGTCAGAAGAGCCGTCATAAACTCTACGGGAAAATTCGCTTTAAGATACGCTGTCCTGTAACTTATCATCGCGTAAGCGGCAGAATGTGATTTATTAAATCCATAACCAGCGAATTTTTCCATCAAGTCAAACACAGACTCAGAGAGGTCTGTTGCAATGCCACGTTGAGTCGCTCCCTGTGTAAAAACAACTCGCTGTTTCGCCATTTCTTCAGGCTGCTTCTTTCCCATCGCACGACGCAAAATATCAGCTTCACCCAAAGAATATTTCCCCAAAACGCGAGCAATTTGCATGACTTGCTC
>JAGLIU010000242.1 GCA_023142805.1 Candidatus Omnitrophota bacterium
CCGCATCCGGGACAATAATGCGTCGTCTTTTCTGTCATTGATCTCGGTTTTGTAAAATTTTTATTCATTTTTCATATCACCCGCGTCTATTTTAATATTCGCGCCTTCTCAATAATTTCTTCTTCCGTCGGAATACTGCCACCGGTACGCCCGTAAAAATGTACTTTTTTGTTGTTCTGCACCGCTATTTTAACGTCTTCGACCATCTGACCGGCACTCATTTCAACTACGAGAAAATTTGAACATTTATCCGCGTATTGTTCTATTATTCCGTACGGAAACGGCCATAATGTGATCGGCCTTATAACTCCCGCTTTTATACCCGCCTTTCTTAAACTTCTCACACTGGCACGGGCGAGCCTTCCGACAGACCCATAAGCCACCAAAATAATATCCGCGTCCTCACATCTATAGGTCTCACAAAGTTCTTCTTCTTTCTCTATTTTTCGATATTTTTCCTGCAATTTATTGTTAAGCTTTTCCAATACATTATCGCCCAGATACAGACTTTTTATACTTTGCGCTTTTCTTCCCTTAGCACCGGTCATCGCCCAGGGTTTTTCAACAATTCCACCCGGCTTTATTTTTTCATCGAACTCCAGAGGCTCCATCATCTGACCAAGCATACCATCGGCAAGTATCATTGCCGGCATCCTGTATTTATCCGCTAAAGAAAACGCTTTATAAGTCAGATCAAACATCTCTTGAACATTTGACGGAGCCAGAACTATCACCCGATAGTCACCATGCCCTCCGCCTCTTGTTGCCTGAAAATAATCGGATTGCGCGGCCGAAATATTACCGAGTCCCGGGCCGCCTCTCATAATATTCACGATCACCGCTGGAAGTTCGCATCCTGAAAGATATGAGATCCCTTCCTGTTTCAAACTTATACCCGGGCTTGATGAGCTTGTCATAGCGCGTACACCCGCGGCAGAAGCGCCCATAACCATACTTATCGCGGCAAGTTCGCTTTCAGACTGGATAAAAACCCCGGTTTCCTCTTCCATTTTACGGGACATATAAGCGATCAGCTCATTCTGCGGAGTTATAGGATATCCCGCGTAAAATCCGCATCCCGCCCGAAGCGCCCCTTCGGCACATGCTTCGTTTCCTGTACATAAATATTTTTTATTCATACTGATCTTTTCTAATCCAAAAACACATTCCGCAATCCTAAAGAATGCCTTTTTCCCCGGTTATTTTTTACACTATTCACCGTTTTATAACGATCGCGCAATCCGGGCATACCATCACACACATCCCGCATCCGGTACATTTTTCCGGGTTTTCCACTTCTACATACTCTAAACCACGCGAGTTAACCTTTCCCGACGCCTTAAGTATCTTCATCGGGCAAACGCCTATACACAACATACAGCCTTTACATTTTTCTTTATCTATATTTATTTTATTTTCGTCTGCCATTTTTACCCTATTTTTTCCGCGACGCTCTCAGCATCACTGCCGGAGTTCCGCCTCTATCATTGCCGCCACTTCATCCGGGGCTAAATGATACTTCCTTAAAAGCTCCCGTCTCGCTCCATGCTCGATAAATTGATCCGGTAGCCCTATGCATCTTATTTTTACATTATTGAGGTTTTCTCTTTCACAAAATTCAAGTACGCTGCTGCCGAATCCTCCTGAGACAATCCCTTCTTCTAAAATAAATATCGTTTTATTTTCATGCGCTATTTTCTCTATCATATCACTATCTAACGGTTTTATAAATCTCGCGTTTATAACAGCGGCCTCTATACCTTTTTTTGACAATACTTCACTCACTTGAAGACCCGTGTTAACCATACTTCCCAGGGCAAGGATCGTTACGTCTTTTCCTTCTCTTAAAAATTCTGATTTTCCTATCTCTAACACCACGCAGGATGACGCCCCCACAAGATTCACGGCTTTTGCTCTGGGATATCTTATCGCGACAGGCTTCTCCCATTCCAGCGCCTTCTCCAACATCCGCTTAAGTTCTTCTCCGTCTTTAGGCGCCATTACGACAAAATTAGGCAGGTTTCTCAGATATGTTATATCAAAAACTCCATGATGTGTAGGCCCATCCTTACCTACCAATCCCGCCCTGTCCAGACAAAAAACAACGGGAAGTTCCTGTAACGCTACATCATGTATAAGCTGGTCATACGCTCTTTGAAGAAAAGTGGAATATATCGCGACTACCGGTTTCTGTCCACCTTTAGCAAGACCCGCGGAAAACGTAACCGCATGCGCTTCGGTAATACCTACATCAAAAAAACGTTCGGGAAAATTCCTGGAAAATTCAGCTAATCCCGTACCATCGGGCATAGCGGCAGTTACCGCCGTCACTTTACTGTCTTTTTCCGCGAGCTTTACTATTTCTTCACCAAAACATTCAGTAAAAGTTTTAACCAGGTCTTCATCGTCGACCGAAACTTTACCGGTATCAACATCAAAAAGACTGACTCCGTGAAATTTTGTAGGATCTTCTTCCGCAAACTTATATCCTTTTCCCTTTTTTGTAATAGCCCGAAGAAATATGGGCTCCTCAAGCGTCAGAACTTTCCGAAGCATAGATATCAATTGTCTTACATCATGTCCGTCTATGGGTCCGAAATACCTGAACCCAAGCTCTTCAAAAAGAATCCCGGGAACCAATAGATTTTTTATACCTTCCTGGAATTTTTTTACGGTTTTATACGCTACCGGACCCAGTTTGGGAATACTCTTCACTACTTTTTCCGCTTCGTTACGCACTTTATTGTAAAGCGGATTCGCGATCACATTGTTAAGATATTTACTCATCGCGCCGACAGACTTGGAAATAGAATGTTCATTATCATTTAGTATAACAACCAAATTCGATCTGGCATGTCCCGCGTGATTCATCCCTTCAAAAGCAAGCCCGGCTGAAAGTGCCGCGTCCCCGATAACAGCGACTACTTTACTGTCTTCACCTTTTAAATCCCGCGCTGTGGCGAGTCCTAAAGCTGAGGATATCGAAGTGGAACTATGGCCGCAAGTAAAAGGATCGTGTTCGCTCTCTTTTGCGCAAGGAAACCCGCTAATACCGCCCATTTCCCGTAAAGTATCAAAATGTTTCGACCTACCTGTAAGAAGTTTATGCGCGTAACTTTGATGTCCCACATCCCAAACGATCTTATCTCTCGGACTTTCCAGACAATAATGAAGCGCGATGGCTAACTCAACAGCGCCTAAACTGGCGGAAAGATGCCCCCCTTTTTCGGATATAGTTCGAAGTATTTTTTGTCTTATTTCCTGAGCCAGGTTGTCGAGCTGACTGATATCAAGTTTTTTAAGATCTTCCGGGGACACTATATCATCCAACATATTTGTCATTATTTTCCTCTGTTTTTTCTCTGGTTTTTTTATTCTTCGTCAAAAATTTTTTCTTCAAAAAGATCGTCATCTTTTTTAATTAGAACATCAATTTTCTTTTTCGCTTCATCTAATTTTTTTCGACAGTTACGGGCAAGTTTTACGCCTTCTTCATACTTTTTTAAAGAAACATCCAAAGACAATTCACCGTTTTCGAGTTCTTCAATTATTTGTTCAAGTTTTTCTACCGTTTTTTCAAAACTTGTTTCTTTCATATCTTCTCCATCCCCATTCAGGACTTTATTATCATTTTATTTTTTCGATCTTACTCACAACGCTGCCGTCTGAAAACTTCGTTACTATAAGATCTCTTACCTCAACCTGTTTAACTGATCTCACGGCGCTATCATCTTTCATTGTTATGCTGTATCCTCTTTCTAAAACCGCTAAGGGACTCAACATGTTAAGTTTACCCGCGACAGATGCCATATCCCTCTGTTTTATCTCCAAAGAATGCTCTATACTAGACCTTGCCGATACCATCAGATCATCTATCCTCTGCCCTATTCTTAAAAGAACATTTACAGGTTCACGAAGAGCGTAACTACCGGCGCATGTCTCTACAATGCCTTTAAATCTCTCTATTTTAGTTTTCACGCCGCCGTATAATCTTTGTCGATAAGCTTCTATCTTTGAAACTACATCCTTTTTGACCGGTACCACAATTTCCGCGGCAGCTGATGGTGTCGCGGCTCTTACGTCCGCGGTAAAATCCGCTATGGTAAAATCCGTTTCATGCCCGACGGCACTTACCACAGGTATTTCCGAATCCGCTATCGCGCGCGCGACTATCTCCTCATTAAACCCCCAAAGGTCTTCCAGGCTGCCCCCGCCTCTCCCGGCTATAATAACATCCACGGGGTGTTCTTTCTTCTTATTCTTTTTCAAATAACGGTTATACTCATTAAGTTCATTTATGGCTGAAGAAATCTGTTCTTTTGATCCCGGACCCTGTACTTTTACGGGACGCAGTAAAACTTCGACATTATTAAACCTGCGTTTGAGAACTTTTAGTATATCTCTTATAGCCGCTCCCGTAGGGGAAGTTACAACCCCCACTCTCACAGGCACTCCGGGTATAGGTTTTTTGTTCTTTTCGTCGAACAAACCTTCAGAATCTAATTTCGTTTTTAATTGCTCAAACGCTACCTGTAAAGACCCTTTTCCGACCGGTTCAACCGATTCAACATAAAGTTGATACTGCCCGCGTTTATCATAAACACTTATCCTGCCCAAGCAGATCAGACGCATACCGTTCTCAATTTCAAAAGAGCTTTGAACACTCGCGTTTTTGAACATTACACAGTTCAAAACACTGTTTTTATCTTTTATGCTGAAATACGTATGCCCTGAAGAAGCTACAATAAAATTCGAAACTTCTCCTTCTACCCAAACCTTATTAAAAGTATCTTCCAATACGATCCGTATATCTCTGGTAAGCCGGGTTACCGTGTATATGTTTTTTTCTTTCATTTTATAGCGCTTTAACTATTATTTTACGGTTTAAAAGTTAAAATGTCAAAAACCCTATAAACTCTATTAATTCTGTTTTTCCTGTACGCGCTTTATTCCGGTCGCTTTACCGGTTTTTTCATCTATATCTAATATAACACCATGCATTTCTACATCATTCTCCGCCATAACAAACTTGTTGGGCAACTGCGCTATAAATCTCTCAAGAATACTTTCTTTTGTACGCCCTATTACCCCGCTAAAAGGTCCCGTCATACCTACATCTGTAATATATGCTGTGCCTTCCGGCAGGATCTTTTCATCGGCGGTCTGTACATGCGTATGAGTCCCTAAAACCGCGCTCACTTTGCCATCTAAGAACCATCCCAAAGCAATTTTT
This sequence comes from Candidatus Omnitrophota bacterium, assembly GCA_023142805.1. Taxonomy (GTDB): domain Bacteria; phylum Omnitrophota; class Gorgyraeia; order Tantalellales; family Tantalellaceae; genus JAGLIU01. The sequence goes on from JAGLIU010000242.1 coordinate 5,234, forward strand.
TCACTTGTGGCTTCAGCATGAACATCTACTATTATCACATTTGTTTCTTTTCCTATATCTTTTAAGATCTGCCGTACACCCCGAAAAGGACAATCCACAGTCTCCATAAAAACCCTGCCGATAAGATTAATAACACCTACTTTTATCCCTCCGAATTCCACTACGGTAAACCCTTTTCCGGGAGATCCCGGAGGATAATTCGCCGGACGCAGGATCCTGTCCGTAGAATCAAGGAGTTCATATATCTCCCTTTTTTTCCAGATATGATCCCCTGAAGTCAAGATATCTATCTTATTCGAG
>JAGLIU010000243.1 GCA_023142805.1 Candidatus Omnitrophota bacterium
GCTACGAGGCTTTTATAAGTGGTGACACATATGAAATCGACTAAAACTATTACTATAAATATACCGAATGTAGTGCATGGAAGTAGAAAGAAGAATTTAAGTAAGTAACGAATGAGCACAAACATCTCGATTTCCAGCAAGGGGTCAAGGGGACTGCAAGTCCCTTGCGGAATTCCCAGTGAAATTACGTCTCACACACAGCTTATATTTATTATTTCATCTTGCGCTTCATACATGCGCTAATAATACCCCATATATTCGAACGGATGTGCCGTTGCCCCGTTCGTATCCCGCTGGGGCGGGATACTCTCTACACCACTCGCTAGGCCGCTCGCTCATTTGCCGAGCAAGGTCGCTCGGCACAGGCACTAGGCCGTGCCTGTTGAACACTCGTTCAAGAGTGTTGTAATAGTAAGGTAAGTGGTTCTTATAGGTGTCTTTTTATGTCCAGTAAAAAGACACCTAGTATTCCCCCCCAATTATTTAAATTTTATTAAGATGTGGGCGGCAGGTCATTTCATTCTATTGCCACTAGGTGTTATTCCTGAATAGCTTCGAAGCTTTTACTTTTATCTTATGCTCTTGAATTTTCCTAAGGTGTTCTTGGCTGGTTCCCCCCATAATCCTCAGACGCCACCGGGGTTCGTTTTACTGGCTGCTCCTATATTGATAGATGTTAGTTGTTTATTCCTTCCTCTTGTTCCGTTTGTATGTTCCGCAGCCACCACATCACCCCCCAGCCTAAGGTGGCGAGGATAAATCCATCCTTTTCTTTTTCTTTCATTGGGATATGGGTAATTTAGAAAGCGTTTTGTTTATGTGTTACAGATTGGAATAGAAGGGCATATTTAGAACTCGTAAAATAAACTCATACTAAAAATAACTCTCTTTCATCTAGATCTTTCCAAAAATTTTCACCCACTTCCTCGCATGACCTCTTTGAAAAATTATAATAATCACGGAATTTTTTATCCTTAATCCATTTCTTCCATTCAGCATAATAAAATTGTTTCAAAACTACAAATGCGAACATATATGGGGTAATAAGAGAACGTGCGGAAACTCTAATAGGTTGATTGCCAACATGAAAATGAGATACCGGATGAATTCCTTCGCAGTAGTCTCTTTCGATATAATCATACCTAGTGTGAACAAATGGAAAAATTATATCTCTTTCGCTTAGGGCTTGCTCGTATTCTTCCATAAACTCCCCACCAACTTTTTCATAGTCAAAACCGCATTCTACAAGAAATTCCTCGTATGAAAAATAATCAAAAGGAACTTTATAAAAAACATATCTAGCTTTTTTCGTTCCGCTATCGCTCCAATATCTTATCTGGATTATAGATTCATCTAGGAGTAAAAAATCAAAATCGCCTCTATTTATAATTTCGGAATATAAATCCAAATACTCTGTGGTATTCTTTTTATTTTTTCGTAAATCCCTCTTTATGTTTATATCAAATCTGTCGCCTTTTAAAAATTGTATATAATCTAGAACTTTTCTAAGGCTGTCGATAGATAAATTAAATTGAGACTCATTCACTTAGCTCTTCCTTCTTTTTTGTTCCACTTCTTAGTCTCCAATTGTTTCATTATTTCTTTCTTAGATAAACCCATTTCCTTTGATAATTTTTCTATACCTTTTTGTATCTTATTGAATTCCTCTTGATTTTTATCTAAATCTCGTTGGAATATTTTTAATTCAGAAGGGTCGGGCATTTTAAACTCTAAGTATGGATATTTTTCCATAGCCATATTTATTTCTTTCTCGCAAATTTTAGCATTTTCTCCTAACCCTGTTATGGTAACCCACCCTTTTGCCCTGGTAACAGCTGTAAAAATCTTATTTCTTTGTTTAATTGAATATCTTAAACCAAACACGCTATCGACCCCCACTATATAAACTCTCCCCGCTTCATTTCCTTTTGCCCTGTAAACTGTGGTTAAAGTAACACAGTCATCCAAAACAAATGTCTTGGTTGTTGAGGGGGCTTCCAATATATTGAAAACTCCAACTCCATTTTCGTGTAATGTCTCTCCTATTTTAGAAAAATATAATCTCGCATTTACATCATCAACCGAAATTACTAAAATATCTTCCGGCAAAAGCTCTTGCTTAAGATCATCCATAATTTGATCCACAACATATTTGCATTCCTGCTCAAACTTATCAAAAACTTTCATTATTATAATGTCTTCATCTTCAAATAGTTGTCCCTGTGATAACGGGCTGTTTTCTTTTGGA
>JAGLIU010000244.1 GCA_023142805.1 Candidatus Omnitrophota bacterium
CGCAATCAGGAGGTCAGGGGTTCGAACCCCCTCAGCTCCACCAATTTTCGACTGCCATTTTAATATCAGCTACTTCAAATGACAGACCATTTTAATAAAGTAAAAGCTATCCGTCATGGTCGAATATGACCCGGAAATAAAAACGTCCTACTTCCTTTACCGTCATTTCTCTCTAGTTCCCAATTTCAAAAGATCTGATCCCAAAAACCCCAAATTAATCTATCAATCTTACCCTTCGTTCTTCGCCTTCACCCTCTAAAACAACATGTCCTTCTCTCGCAAGCCAACCTATACTCATCAACACCAGATCCCTCTCCTTGTTTACCCCTGCCATAAGCTCTCCAAGCTCAACTTCTTTATTGTTTTTATCCAGATGCTCCCATATTTCACCGGCAATAAGTCCTATTTGCGTTATCATTATTCCCCCTGTTTATTTTTTAGTTTCTGATTATAACTACCGCATCGCGGACAATTTGAAATCTCATCATTTTTACTATCAACATATGTCAGAGTACATATAGGACAATGCCATACATATTTCTCATCTGACGAAAAAGTTTTAAGTTTTGTACCAAAATCAAAAAAAGACCAAATCAAAAGCAAAAAAACAGCGGTAGATAAAAGGTACAAAAATAACACCATTGAAATATCCATTTTTATCATAGATCAGTCTCTACAGGTTAAAATAAATTCAATTCTTTTCCTATCATCCGCGTCGGTAATATCTTTTCGAGATTCAAAGATCCAGCTTTTCACATATTTTATCGCGATTATATCAATATCAGGAAAACCCGTAGTATAAACAGGTTCCGCCATTTTAATTTTTCCGTCAGCAGACACTACAATTTCTATTGTGATCTTGAAACTATTTTTATCTCCGTAAAGCCCTCGCATTATATAAGGAGGTTCCGGTCGATAAATAACTTTTCGATCGATCCCTCTCTCCGCTGTTTCCGTAACACCGGAAACACTTACCTGAATACTCCCAGACTCAACATCCGGCAAAACTTTGTCTCCCGACAAAAAATCTTTTATACGGGTATCCATGTCCGCTTCAATTTGCTCCGAAAAATCCTCTACTTCGGGCTCCGTTCTTGATATCGTCGCTTTTAGGTATTTATCCTCGATCTCCTGATCTATATGATTGTATGTATCCGCTGAAAATGATATTGCTTTCTCCAGCATAATATCAAAAGCTGTTTTTCTCAATATTGCTCCTAAAAAATCAACACGCGTATAAGGACGTATCCTGCCTTCATCCTCAGGCGGTATTATTGAAACTACCGACATCCCGATAATATGAATGCCGAGTGCCGCTAAAAGTGTCATACTTAAAGTTCTATTGATCATTTATACTCTCAATATCTTCGTAAAACTACTGATTTTATAAACCCCACAAACTCTACAAACACGACAACCCCTACTGTGTTGTCGCTATATTGATCTGCCTTACATCCACTTGACGACACATATCCCACACTTCAATGATCTTCCCTAGATCCGCCTCTTTATCCGCCCGTATCAATATGGGTTGTCCATCCTGCGCCGCTACCGTTATCCTTGAAAAAAGTTCTTCGTCACTTAAGGGCCTCTCATTGATAAAAACACTATTACTCATCGTAACGGTAATAATAAGAAGTTTCTTGTGAAGCACTTCACTGGTTACTGCCCTTGGCAGATTCACTCTTATCCCCGGTTGAAAAATAAAACTGGATGTAAGCATAAAAAATATCAGAAGAAGAAAAACCACATCTATTAAAGGTGCTATATCCAATCTTCCTTTTTCCGTAAAAATTTTACGTTTAAATCTCATTTTCTTCTCTTTTCTTACCGAGTATGTTAACAAGATCCGTCGCGCTTTTTTCCATCTCCAGAACAAACCCATCCACTTTACTAACTAAAAAATTATAAGCGACATATGTCGGTATGGCAACTGCCAATCCCGCGACTGTGGTTATAAGCGCTTCCCAAATACCTCCCGCCAAGTCTCCCGGATTAACCGGCATAAAAGCCACGGCCTTCTGCTCTATAACCTGAAAAGCTCTGACCATACCTGTTACCGTACCTAAAAGCCCCAAAAGCGGAGAAACGTGCGCGATAGTAGCCAAAACACCCAGATTTTTCTCCAAAAGCGGCACTTCATGTATACCCGCGTCTTCAATAGCGTCCTTTATTTCCATCCTGGATCTATCATGCTTAAGTATCCCGGATTTAAGTATCCTGGCAATGGGACCCGGCATAACATTACACCTGTCTATAGCTTCGTTGATCTTATTTCGTCGTAAAGTCTCCACAATACTCTCCATAAACTCTTCCGTATTGATCTTCGCCCTGTACAAATATATTATCCTTTCCAAGACCACAGCAACAGCTATCACTGAACACATAATTATAAGTATCATGAGCGGACCGCCCTTAATTGTCAATTCCCACATGTTTCCTCCATTCGTGTTAATTGTGTTTCTGAGTTTGTAGTATTTTTCGCGTAATCCCTAAATAGACCCAATAAGCTCTAAAGCGTTAAAAAAATTTAAAAGTCTAAAATCCCGGCTCAAATACCTTCCCCATATTTTTTTTAAACTCTATAAACCCGATGAACTTTACAAACTTTATTATTTTTCCTGCTGTTTTAAAAGCTGTATCTTACCTCTGGCATATCCGGATTCCTTCCCTTCCCCCTCCGCCAATTTCTTATACAACTTAAGGGCACGCTTGTTCTGACCCCGCCTTTCCAGCATCTCCGCGCATTTTAACCATGACCTTACAACCCAAAATGTGCCTTGAGGATATTTATATTCAGTTTTGAGATACTCCTCTACGGCCTCGTTCTCTCTCCCGAGCTTTTCATAACATTCCGCGATATCAAACTGTAACTGCGCGTTGGATTCGGAATTTTCCCCGGTAAGCGCGATCTTAAAATATTCCACCGCCAGACCATAATTTTCCTGAGCTTTAAGTATATTCCCTATCCGCGTATTCGCGATATTCGTTATATCGTTCTCCGGATATTTCTTAAGCAGCAGTTCATACCGCGGTATAGCTTTACTGAAATCTCCTTTTTTCTTGTATATATCTCCTATCGCTAATATCGTCTGCGGAACCCATTTACTATCGGGTCGTTTTTCTATCATATCGTTAAACTGCGCCAAGCTCTCTTCCATCATTCCGCTATCATAAAGCGCCCATCCAAGCCAGTATGACGCGTCATCAGCACACAGACTGTTTGGAAAATTTTTCGTTATATGAGTAAATTGTTCGCGTGCTTTTTTAAAATCTCCGCTGTGATAATAATATTCCCCAAACCATAATTTTATTCCCGGGACAAACCGACTATCAGGAACTTCATCAAGCATTTTACTAAAAGTATCCCTGGCCTTCTCTTCTTTCCCCAGCTTATAATATGCCCATCCCGAATGATATCTCGCTTTAAGCTTCACATTATCATTCTTTGCCTTGCGGAGAATATCTTCATACAATTTCAACGCGTCATTATATTTCCCCATGTTATACAACGCGTTGGCCTTTTTAAGTTCCGCTTCATATCTTAAATTGCTTTCAGGGAATTCTTTCAATATGCGATCATATTGTATTATTGAGCTTGCGTAATCGCCTTTACCGTCATAAAGAATTCCCAGCTGATATAAAGTTTTTTCTAAAAGGCTTGATCCTGAAAAATTCACCGCCAAAGATTGAAAAGCCAAAACAGCGGAATCTTCCCTGCCGATCTTTCTAAGCACCGATCCCACCTCATATTGAGCGTAATCCGCCAATATGCTTTCGGAAAAATCCCTCAAAACCCTATCATAAACATCTATCGCACGTTCGTACTCTTCCAACCCCTGCAATATATCACCTATACTGTACAACGCGTTCGCGACGGTATCCTGATCATCCGACATTTCAACCGTTATATCAAATTCCTTCAGAGCCTTACCGTCTTCCCCCTCATTATGATACGCCCATCCCAGGTCATAATGCATCCTTTCCGAGAACTCACTGTTCGGAAACTTCTCTAGCGCTTCATTGTACGTTTTAATGACCATCTTCATGTTTTCATCTTTGTGATAAACCTCGCCCAACCAATAATACGCGTCATCTGTCCATTCATTCTCACTTATATCCTTAATGATCTTTTCGTAAACCTTAACAGCTTCTTCCCCGTTCCCGTCAAGAACACAAATACGCGCTTTTTCCATCAAAGCCAAACTCTGTATTGAGGGATCATTACTATCCTCCGACGCTTTATCGAACCAGTCAAGAGCGGAGGAGACATCTTCCAAAAAAAGATACGCTTTCCCCATCTTATACTCCGCTATCGCCCGAGCGGGTTTATCTCTGCTTCCCGTAATAGAATTTTTAAAAGCTTTTATAGCTTCTAAAAATTCTCCGCGTTTATAATAACAATCTCCAAGCATGTAATAAGCGTCAAAAATACGTTCATTTATAGGATACTCTTTTATAAAAACCTTTAGTTCTCTTATCGCGTTATCATAATCCTTACACCCATATAATATTTCCGCGACTTTGTATCGAGCATTTACAGCCAACTCATGCTCAGAATAAAGTTTCACGACTTTATTGAACGCGGTAACAGCCATCATATACTCTCCAAGTTTTTCATAACACCACGCCTGCGAATAATACGAATATGGCACATATTCATTTGAAGGAAACATTTGAATTACCGACTGGTATTTTGATAACGCTCGTTCGAAATCTTTTCCTTTGAAATATACTTCCGCTTCCCAATACAAAGCCCTGGCTTCAAGATCTGTTCCACTGCACCTATCCGTAACGATCCCAAATTCTGTAAGAGCCTTTGAGAGAAGACCACTTTCATAATATACCCTCCCCAACAGAAGATGCGCTTCCACTTCAACATCTTTTGATATATCCAAAAGAATTAACGAATTCAGCTTGTTCTTCGCGAGATCATAAAACCCATCTTTCATCGCTTTACGCGCGAAATCAAGTTCGGACTGAACCGCGACACTGTCAGCACTCACCGAAAGATCCGCCATCATTGAAATAGTCAGTATTATAGTTATTACAATTATTTTCATAGAGTGAACTCCGATATAAACGCTTTATGCTAACAAAATACACGACTATCTTCAAGAAATTTTATCACATATTAATTCTATCAGATAAAGAAACGTAAATTACAAATCATAAATAATCTCCGGTTTCTGCCGAGTAGCGATATCTCAAGTACTCCAGATTCCTCGACTCCGCTCGGAATGACAGTATTAGAGCCTTCCCACTTTCGCCCCTTAATCCTTTAGCCCTTAGCCTTTTACCTTTAGCCTCTA
>JAGLIU010000245.1 GCA_023142805.1 Candidatus Omnitrophota bacterium
CATATTCGCCGCGTGCCTTTCTATTCTCTATGGGAATCTCAAATTGAACCCCGGCAAAATATTTAGTATTATCCGCGTCTGTAACCTTCCCCGCGGCTTTCGCGAAATTCTCCTCAAGACCATTCATCGCCATACTCAAAGTAAGATCTATTTCCGGCCATTTATTGTTCCTCTTCACCTTAAGCTCAAGCCCTTTACTCTCAACATCTGTTTTGGCGGAAGAATAATCCCTTCGCAAAACAAAAGCCTCTTTCAAATATTCCGACAATTCTTTGTCCATGTCGGGAGAGGAACTCCCTGTTTCAGGACAAATACGTTTTTCTTCCTTTACATTCATTAAAAGTTTCAACTCAGCATCTGCCCGGGCATAATCATTTTCAGCAACCAAAACCTCCGCCTTAAAAGAAAAAAGGTTGGCTTCAGAAGCCAATAGATCCACCCTCTCAGCTAACCCTATGTCATAATTTCTTTTATATGTTTCATATAGTTTTTTGGCCTTTCCAAGCATGTCTATATGTATATCCAAACCTTTCCTGGCAAATACTAAAGTAAAATAAGCTTTTTCTACATCCGCGATAAAATTTTCTATCCTGTTTTGAGTATCAAAACCCGAATTTGTTATCGCTAATTTTGTTATAGAAATATTGGTCCTGTCAACATACCCTAACCAATTTCTGGCTATAGGCTGTTTTACCTGAAAAAAAAGCTCCGCTTCATGTGCCGGATTTTTTGAGACAAAAGTAGTATTGCTCCAGGTTCGAGTATCTGATAATTCCGCGATAAGCTCTGTTCCGGTAAACAGTTTCTTTGTGATCCCTCCGTAGTATTCATTGATATGAGTATCGTCAGCTGAAAAAATCGAACTCTTCTGACTTTTGTCTTCAGTATAATTTGTTCCTCCATAAAACATAGCGTCAAAAACCGATTCGGAATAAGAAAGATCTGTCTCCGAGATATATAGATCCAGTTTCGCTTTTTTAACCTCAAAACTGTTCAGAATAGCGATCCTTACGCATTCGATGAGAGACACTTCACCCTTAGTTACTTGTCTATCTCTACGCGTTAGCGAACTTTCTTCCGCATACGCCGGAACAACGGACAAAAACACACTCATAAATAGCATTACAAGAATTATCCTTACTCCACAGCCTTTGCCGTATTTAGATCCAAACTGATCCGCTTCCGGCAAAACCCCTGTCCTATCCATTCTTTCTCCTTAAACTCTCAAAGACTTTGTTCAATATTCTTAAATATTCTTTTTTCTCATCCTGAGACAACACCAAAAACATTTCATTCGCTACATCTCTGCGTTCCTTGTTCATAAATTTCACGATCTCTTCCCCTTTGGGTAAAAGAGAAACGTAAACGATCCTTCGATCCTCCTTAGATCTTTCCCTCTTTACGAATTTTCTCGCGATCAGCTTGTCCACTATCCCGGTCACAGCGCTCATTGTGATATTAATCCCCGTGGCAAGATCTCCCATCTTACAGTTCCCTTTTTCTCTCAAAAGATCCAAGACAACTACCTGAGCGATAGAAAGTTTTCCTTTGGAAAACACAGTCATCTGGTTCATTGCCACATTCCTGAGAATAACCGGATGTATCTTCGCGATCTCTTTACCAATATTGATCTTCTTATCAACGTTCATAACCCTCCCAAGCTTAAGAAAGAAAATATTTAACTTAATTAACTATTTATGCGATAAAGTATATATCCGGCTGAATAATAAGTCAATAAAAAAATGGGGACTATCCCGGGTAGGCTCTCTAAACATGCGGGCAGGTCTTCCGGCTATCGGATCATGCGCCCTCTCAGACAAATAGGAGTTTAAAAACAGTAGTATCTTTATCCACTTACGCTTGATCAGCACTATAAAATTTTTTGGTCACGCGTGATTTTTATTTGAACAAAAGTTCCTTACCTGCCAAACTTATACCCATAACCACCAAACCCGCGATTATGATCCCCGCTAAAATAGCCGGAAACGCGTACCTGAACCTTATCTTAAACAACGTCGCCGCGACACATCCGGTCCACGCCCCGGTAATAGGCAACGGTATGGCGACGAACAATATAAGTCCTATCGCCTCGAACTTTTCTATTAGAGAAGCTTTTTTTCTTGTTCTTTCAAACAACCAATTAAAAAACTTTTCAAAAACCGGTATATGTCTTAATTTTTCCGAAACGGGCTTCAGCAAAAATAAAAGAGGGATAACCGGTATAATATTCCCCGCAACTGAAAGCATATATGCCTTCATTGGAGTAAAATCCATGGCTAAAGCTAAAGGTATCGCTCCCCTCAATTCTGATATTGGTAACGCGGCCAATATAACCACCGCTGCTTCTTTGTTCATAAAAACCAGCATATCCGTGATCTGTTCTACCATTAAATACTCCTTGATCTTGCCGTTTATATCATATGTTGAACGCGGTGCTTTTTTACCCGATATCCCGCTTTACGCGCTATTTTTTCGAACTAAACCTATGCCTCAGAATAAGCCCTAAAAACCTGAACGTATCCCGTATAGGTCGTATCTTTGACACTTCTTCTCCGTATATGGTCTTAACAGACGCGGATCTTATTTTCATATTATTTGAGGCCGCGCGGATCAGCATTTCTGAATCAATATCATATTTTTTTGATTGAAGTTTCAATTTTCCTAAAACACTTACCCTTATAAGCCTATACCCGCATTGTGTATCAGGAATATCCTGATGACACATACCTGAAATGATCCATGACATGATCCTGTTAGTAACATGCCTTGCCAAAGGCATGGGACCCGTATTAGACATACGGTTACCTATAACAATGTCAACAGGCTTCTCTCCGTCGGAAACGTTGGTCACTTCTACCAGACCATGAATATCCTCGGGACGATGCTGACCATCCGCGTCCATGATGACCGCCCATTCAAAATTCGTTTTTTTCAGCACATGCCGAATCCCTTCCCTGACAGAAAATCCTTTACCAAAATTTTGGCGGTTGCGCATTACCATAGCGCCGTTATCAAGAGCGATACGTTCCGTATTATCGGTGGATCCGTCATCAATGACGATCACGCTCAGTCCCATCAACACAAGATCTTTCACCACCGAACCTATTGTTCTGGCCTCGTTATAAGAGGGAATAATCGCGATAATAGAACCTATTCTTGAGTCCATATTTTCCTAAACGCGTACCATTGATCAGGATAATCATTTATATATCTCTCAAATATTCTTAGATATTCGGACATAAGACCACGTTCGTCCTCATCATGATCCCCTGATTTTTTAAATTTTATAGGCTTTTCAAATTTCATAGTATAAGCATTGTTCTGTTTTCTAATGATCGCGCAAAACACGATCGGAGCTCCCGTCCT
>JAGLIU010000246.1 GCA_023142805.1 Candidatus Omnitrophota bacterium
TTAACCCTTAACCCTTAACCCTTAATCCTTTAGCCCTTAGCCCCTAGCCCTTAGCCTCTAGCCCTTAGCCCAACGCCAATATTATTCATTTCCAAATATACGGTTTTCCTGTACAATATATTAAATCAACTATCATATCCATTATAGGAGGAACATATGTCTGTAAGATCAGGTAAGGGAGATAAAGGGTTTACGAATCTGCCGTTCAGAAGGTGTATAAGTAAGGATAGTTTGGAAATGCGAGCGTTGGGAGACCTGGATGAGTTGAATAGCTATTTAGGGCTTATAAAATGTAAAATAAGGGTTAAAAAAGAAAGAAGCATTATTGATAAGGTTCAGCATTTGATCTTAGTTGTTTCCTCCGAAATAGTTGTTCCGCTTGAAAAAAAGAAAAAGCTTGGGACGTTATTGAAAAAAGACGACGCGGTTTGGGCAAAAAAAACGGTTCTCCAACTTGAAAAAACGATTAAAATTGATAGTTGTTTTCATGTTCCGGGCGGGAATACACTCTCAGCCTATTTGGACATAACAAGGTCGATCGCGAGACGCGCGGAACGGAACATTGTAAGCTTGGTCCAGAATAACAAGGATACAAATGAAGATATCCTGCTGTTTTTAAATTGTGTTTCTGATATATTATTTATTATGGCCAGAAAACGGGGATGTAAACGCAAGGTTAGGTAGGAGTCTTAAGTTTTAAACAAAAGATATGGCTGTTTAGGTAATTTTATTCTCGGTACATGCTTATTTTAGCGAAGATGGAGAAATATGAAGGAGAGGATCATAGATGAAATATGATTATTTGGTCATCGGATCCGGCCCGGCAGGACATACGTCGGCTATAAAAGCCGCGCAATGCGGCCTTAAGACAGCGATCATTGATCTCGATGAAAACATGGTTGGCGGGGTGTGTTTAAATGAAGGGTGTATCCCTGCAAAATCGCTTTATAATAGCGCCAAGATATATGATATTGTGCGACGTAATCAGGAATTATACAGTAAGAACGCGGAACGCGCGAAAGCGGATATTTCTCTATTTGTAGAAAAAAGCCGTCAAGCGGCAGAGACACTTCGTAAAGGCATAAATTTTTTGTTCAAGAAAAACAATATAGATCTATATATTGGAATCGCGCGGTTTGTGGACAAAAATACGGTAAAAGTGTCAAAGAAAGGTTCTGAATCGATCCAACTAAGCGCTAAAAATATTTTGATCGCGACAGGATCCGTTCCCAATTCTTTTCCCGGAAAGTCTTTTGACGGAAAAAGGCTAATGTCCAGTTTTGGGGCTATACGTTGTAAAAAGATACCCGAGAAACTTCTGGTGATCGGTGGAGGCGCTATAGGTACGGAGTTTGCTTCGTTCTTCAGTATTATTGGATCTACCGTTACTGTGGTTGAAACCGAGAAAAGAATATTACCTCTGGAGGATAAAGATATCTCCCGGGAAATGGAAAAAATATTTAAGAAAAAAAACATTATAATCTATACAGCGGCACGTGTAAATACTATCACTACTGAAAACGACACGGTGAAAATCTCTATGCGGACAAAGAAAGGTATGATAGAAGAGAATTTTGACGCGGTTTTGGTATCAATCGGCCGGAAGCCAAATGTATCTACGATAAAACCCGAAAACGCCGGAATCAAAATTGACGAAAAAGGTTATATTCCCGTTGATAAAGAAATGAGGACCAATGTGGATAATATTTTCGCGGCGGGTGACATTATTAAAACGCCGATGCTTGCGCATGTCGCGGCTTCCGAAGGAGAGATCGCGGCAGAGGCTGTCGCGGGAAGACAGACAGAACCTATAGATTATACTTGTGTTCCGAATGTTGTATACACAGAAGTTCAGATCGCCAGCGCGGGAATGACGGAAGAAGATGCTTTGTCCCAAAGCAATAATATCTCTGTGGGCAAACAGTTCTTCAGGGCGAACGGCAAAGCGGTTGTTGACCAGAAAACGGATGGATTCATCAAGGTTATTGCCGATAAAGATACTCGAAAAATATTAGGTATACACATAATAGGATATGAAGCGGGAGAGTTGGTACATGAGTTCGTTGTAGCTAAAAAAGCGGGGCTTACTGTCGAAGATATTGAACATACCGTGCACGCGCATCCGACATTCAGTGAAATATCAGTAGACGCGTGTAAATCCGTTTTTGGGAAGCCCATACATGGATAAACTGTGAAGTGTATCCTAAGGCAGTTTAAACAAAAGATCTGTAATACATAATGTAGGGGCGAAACCCTGTTTTCGCCGACATTAAACATTACAAGACGCGTGTCGAACGATATTAGAACTTATTTGTTGATATAGCGGCATAACAATAGTAGGATGTATAATTATGGAAATAATGATCATAACGCTTTTAGCTATTCTTGTACTTTTGATCGGAGGACTTCTTTGGAGATTTAGCCATTCCGAGAGGAAAGGCTCTGAGATCGAAACTGTTCTAAATGATAAGTTCATCGATTTTTCAGACAGGGTGCGAAAAGCCATGGAAGATACTCGTAAAGAAGTCGGTCAATCCAATGAGGTGTTGTCAAAGAACGCGATCGACACTCTGAAAAATATTAACGATATGAATAAAACGATCAACAACCTTGTTGTTCAGCAGGAAAAAGCCGAAAAACTCGGACAGTCACTTGAATACCTTTTACAAACCCCGAAATTACGAGGTAACTACGGGGAAACTGTTCTTGAAGAAATGTTAGAACGTATCTTGCCTAACAAAAGCATGTGGGAGAAACAGTTCTCTATTGAGGGAGGAGAAAAAGTTGACGCGGTCGTCAAATACCGGGATGTAGTAGTCCCGATAGATTCAAAATTCCCAAGAGATGATTATCAGAAGTATCTGGCTGTTTCAGATCCACAAGAGAAGAAATTGCATTGGGCAAATTATGAAAAAGCGTTAAAAGTTCAAATAAATTCCATAAAAGATAAATATATTAAACCTGAAAAAGGAACAACAGAATTCGCGCTTTTATTCATACCTTCGGAATCTATTTATTATGAAACGATCGCTGAGAAAAATTATGTTGGTGATCCGTGCAAGATCTATGAATACGCGACAGAACGTAAAGTTATTCCGGTTAGCCCCAACACTTTCTACGCGTTTCTTCAAGTAGTTATTCTGGGAATACGTAATATTGAGATCGTCAAAGACGCGAAAAAACTGCAGGAGTTATTGTCCAAAATCGGAAAAGATTTCGATCTTTTCTATAAAAAATTCGAAAATATCGGGAAAAATCTCGAGAACGCGGCTGAATCCTATAAAATCGGTGACGGACACGTGCGGAGATTTCGTCGGAATCTTGACACAACCTTAAAATTGGATCAACAGGTTCAGGTCGAAGCAGGAGAAGATTCACCCGATAACCCCAAATAATGAGAATGGTACATTTATGCGTAAAAAGGCAATGTTGTGGGAAAAACTTAGTGACGGAAACCTGCGATGCGATTTATGCGGTCATTATTGTAAGATCTCACCGGGAAATTTTGGGAGATGTGGTGTTAGACAGAACATAGAAGGGCGGCTTTTTACATGTCATTACGGCAAAATTATTGCCAAACATGTGGATCCTATTGAAAAAAAACCTCT
>JAGLIU010000247.1 GCA_023142805.1 Candidatus Omnitrophota bacterium
GTGGGCGAGACAGGATTCGAACCTGTGACCCCCTGCTTGTAAGGCAGGTGCTCTAAACCAGCTGAGCTACTCGCCCATATGAGATGCCCATTATATCCTAGAGCAGTTTTGGGGTCAAGCAGAAATGCGCTGTATTTTTCCTTACTCTACTGTCACTGATTTCGCTAAATTTCTCGGTTGATCTATATCGTATCCAAACTCTTCCGCTACGTAATACGCTAAAAGTTGTAAGAAAAGAACCACCAACATCGGAGAAAAAGTCTCATTTACCTTTGGAGTTTCTATAATGTATGTTGTTTTATCTTCCTCTAAAGAAGTGTCCCCTTCTGTAACCACCGCGATAACGATCCCCCCCCTTGCTTTTATTTCTTGAATGTTCGCCATCATTTTTCCGTAAGTATTTCCTTGTACAGCGATACATACAACCCAGGGATTCTCGTCTATCAACGCTATGGGTCCGTGTTTCATCTCTCCCGCGGGATACCCTTCAGCGCTTATATAAGCTATCTCCTTGAGTTTAAGCGCCCCTTCTAAAGCATTCGGATAATTTATATTTCTGCCTAAATAAAGAAAACAACTTTTATTGTTACGCTCAAGATAATATTGATGGAATTCTGACGCGTATTTCGCTATTTTTTTCTTTTTTGAATGATATTTTTCAAGCACTTCTTCCGCCGCGTGAGGGATTTTTCGAAATTCTTTAAGAAAATTTTTCGTTCTATTTGTTTTTTTCTTTATTGCGGCAAGATAATAAGCAAATAAGTATAATGTCGCCACTTGAGCCGTATATGCCTTTGTAGAAGCTACAGCTATTTCCGGACCCGCGTGAGTATATATAACACCATCGGATTCTCTGGCAATAGAACTTCCTAAAACATTGCATATTGCCAAAACCGTTGATCCTCTTTTTTTAGCCTCCCTCAGCGCGACTAAAGTATCCGCGGTTTCTCCCGATTGAGAGACAACAATAGTCAGAGTAGTTTCATCTACAAGCGGATCTCTGTACCGGAACTCACTGGAAGTATCCACCCATACAGGAACTCGCGCGTATTTCTCTATTACATATTTTCCTGTCAACCCGGCATGATAAGCGGTTCCGCAAGCGATGATCGCTATGTTTTTTATTTTTTCCAACTGTTTTTTTAATATTTTTAATTCGTCAAAAAATACATCGTCCTTTAGCGTTCTTTCCTTTAAGATCTTTCTTAAAACTTCCGGCTGCTCCAGGATCTCTTTCATCATAAAATGACGGTGCCCGGATTTTTCGGCTTGAGATATATCCCAATTGATCACCGTCGGATTTTTTGTTATTTTTTCTCCGTCGCTGTTATATATTCGATACGAGTCCTTTTCCATATCCGCTATTTCTTCGTTCTCAAGATATATTATTTCTTTTGTATATTCAAGAACCGCGGGGACATCACTTGCTAAAAAATTTTCTCCGTCGCCTACCCCAACGATAAGAGGACTGTCTTTCCTTGTCCCTATAATTCTACCCGGCTCGTCCTTATGTATTACTGCCAGAGCATAGGATCCCTCTAATACCTTCACAGCCGCTTTTACCGCGCTACATAAGTCTCCCTTGTAAGCGGAAGAGATCAAGTGCGCGATTATTTCACTGTCTGTATCCGATAAAAATTTATGCCCTTTTTCCTCCAGCTGTTTTTTTAATGCCTGATAATTCTCTATTATCCCGTTATGCGCTATTGCTATTTTCTTTTCGTGGTCTAAATGAGGGTGCGCGTTAACATCATTAGGCACTCCGTGTGTCGCCCATCTGGTATGCCCGATACCGGCAGTGCCTCCTTTAATAGGAGTCTTTTCAAGCTCCTCTTTTAAAACATTGAGCTTCCCTTGTTTCTTT
>JAGLIU010000248.1 GCA_023142805.1 Candidatus Omnitrophota bacterium
TAAATATTTCTTTGTTTTTGGAGCTTTTACTTGTTCAGAAGATAGAATAGGTGTTTTATATAATTCTTTATTAAATAATTCGAAATATGTACGTCTCTCTGTTATTAAGCACAAATCTATTATAAAATATAGACTAATAATTGCAAATATAATTAAAAATATAATAGCAAAAATTAAGTAGATATCTCTATTCTTCATTTTATTTTATAGAAAAATAAAATAAACTGGTAATTAATAAATCAAATTATGCGTACAGAAATAGTTAGATTCATAATTTTTTCTCTGGTAGGTATCGTCGTAACGATTGGTTGTTTAAAATGTTTCGTATTCCAAAAAGAAGCTTGTAGAAAATTTATTAGTTCATCATGTAACGGCGATATATGGTCGAATTCTGTTGTAACGTTTATTACGTTGTATGCAGTATTTGTAGCCATGCTAGGAAAAAGAAAATTAGGAAAACCTGGTTTTGGGGTTATGATATTTTTCTTATTAATTTTCGTCGTTTTCTCTTGGTTTGCGTGGACAGATGGTCAACGTCCTTTTATAGATAATATTCATTGGGTTTTAGGAGCTATTCTTATATGTGGACTGACTCTCTTTTATATATGCCTCGCATTTATGAAAAATCTACACCCACTTGGTATTGTTTTGCTTATAATAGAAATTAGTAGCGCTAACGGTTATGCGCTTGAACACGCTAAAGTCTATAATATTGATGAACCTACTTCGCCAAGTCCAAGTCCAAACGAGGATGAAAAATCAGTAATGTGGTATGTTTATCATTATTTCCAAATATCTATGTTTTTGAGTTTAACTCTTATCCCAATTTGCTTTATTAAAAATTAAATTTATTTTCATATATAAAAATAATATATGGCTAGTAAAAAGAAAGAAAAAATTTACAAACAAACACCATCTGTGTGTGCTAGCTCTTGGTGTACAATATTTGCATTCTTTATCGTATTTTCTTCATTTATTTTTGCGTGTATAGAAATTGAGCTCGAAGGACGAGATGGATGGGCAATTGACTTGCCTACTCCTAATATTGGAAAGCATTTTCAATATTTGACCTTATATCATGTTTTTATGTTTATATTTATATTTTCGATGTTCAATTTGGCCTTTGTTTTCAATCCAAAATTTTTTACATGGAGAAATGAATTATTTGTACTATCTTTAATGTGTATGTGGTTTTTGTTCGAGGATGTCTTCTGGTTTGTACTTAATCCTTATTATGGATTTAAACATATTGGTGATGCTTGGTGGCATGCGACATGGCAAGATGTCCCAATAATATACGCGATTTTACCCCTTATTTCTATGGTACTCGCAGGAATTTCAGGATACGCGTACACGTATCTAAAGAGCTTATTTTTCCTGGCATTAGGTTTTGGGATAGTTTTAGCGATCTCTCCGTTGTATCAGCTAGCTTACAAGGCATCCCACAACGAAATAATAGCAACAATAGATAAAACACCAGTTCCAGACTTGAAATAAAAATTTTTAATACCCGTCTTATGGGTATTAAAAATAAACTTGAACT
>JAGLIU010000249.1 GCA_023142805.1 Candidatus Omnitrophota bacterium
CGATAAAGGCAAACCATCTGTAAAGGTGGGACGCAAAGCTGCGGGTCCGTCAGTAAGTAATGGCGGGTAGTCGGGTTACCGAAAAAGAAAGAAAAATCAAGGAAGAACTTTCTTAAACCGGATTATCTGTAGCAAAACGGGTAATCCGGTTTTTTTGTCAATATGTTTTTTTTTAAAGGGGGAGAAAAAAATGTTATGGATAAAAAAGAGTTTAAATGAGAAAGGGTTGGCTTTACCGCTGGTTTTTTTGATAGCCGTTGTTTTTGTTCCGGTGGCTATAGGATTAGTGGTTTTTTTAAAACAGGAGACTATCGTAACACGACGGGGTAAAATTTCGGTGCAGTCAGAGCAATTAGTAGAGGGAGCAGCGGCAAGGGGATTAATGGGATTGAAAAAGAGAGTAAAGACTGACCTTGCGGTAAATTTAAGCAAAATCCATTATGACAATAATCAAATAGCAGCTTATACCACTAACCCAATGGATTTTATTCATGATTGTTTGTTTGATATAGGTTCAGCTACTGATGTTCACTTTAGTACTGCACCGGGGGTTAATACAGCAACCCTTACTTTTTCAGAAGATATGGAAACAGGAAGTTATAGTACTACAATTATTGTTAGTACTACCCAGGCTCCTACCTGGGATATAACCGGCGGGGGAACGGGAGCTCCTATAGCCAATTTATTTTTTAAATATCAGGTATTGGCTCAATCTACTAGTAATGACGGCAATAAAATTTCTAATATGTTAATAGATTCAGATAGTCCCAATGCTGTTCGTTCCAACGGTGAATTTGAAATTGAAATAAGAAAGAGAAATTTTGCTCAATATCAATATTTTGCTAATGAGTTTGAGGACAATGCATGGTATACCGGTGGTACTGCAGGTATCGGGCCGATTCATTATAATGATGAGATTCAATTTTGGGGACATCCTGCTAACGGTAATTCAACTAGATTTACAGATGAAATTACTTCTACATCAGATACTGCTCGTTTCTGGCCCTCCGGAGGAAGTGCATATCATATAGATGCAGATTTTTATGATAATGGTGATGAAATTGTCGGAGCAGGAGATGTCCGGCCTACTTTTGATGCTGGATTTGTCAGAGGAATAGATAGAATTGATATGCCCACAGATGTGGAGGGGGTACCTCAAATGGTAGATCAACAAAGAGCTGCACTTGGTTTAAATACAACAGCAGTTGTGCCTGAATGTTCTGATGGGGTTTATGTAGCGAATGATGGAGCTCATACAACCGGGGGTATTTATATTCAGGGAGATGTAGATAATATGACGATGAGTATTGAAGGAGGAGGTGATAGAGCGGTATACACTATTAATCACAATAACGGAACAACTTATACTATTGATGTTGATATGCAAAATGGATACACCCGTTTTAATGATGGAATGGGTGGGAATGAGGATTACACCGGAACTACTAATGGGGTGGTTTTTATTAATAGCGGTGGGATAGATGCTCTTTCCGGTACGGTTCAGCAAGATTCACAGGTTACAATTGCGGCTACAGAGACTATTTCTATTACAAATAATCTTCAGTATGCGGATGATCCTCTTACTAATCCGGAAGCACAGAATGTTCTTGGTGTTATTTCCTGGGAAAACGATGTTTTAATAGCGGAAACCGCTCCTAGTGACATTATGATTCAGGCGGCTGTTATGGCTCCACAAGGAACATTTCAATTAGAGAACCTTCTGGAAAGTGACTTGAGAGGTGATTTTTATTTTTTAGGTAGTAAAATTGTGAATAAGTCTGGTTGTTTTTCCTCATTTAATTCTAGTACAGGTGAATATGTAAATGGTTATACCGGTGGTGGGTCTTGTTATGATCAAAGGTTTTTAAAAGGTGTACTCCCCCCCAAATTTCCATTAACGGATGTTTATAGAGCAACGATTATTGATTTTAATAATGCGCCAAGCTGGATACGCCAATAGCAGCCATTGATAAAAGAAATTTTACAAATAGAAAAAGGAGGATAAAGGATGAGAGAAAAAGTTTTGGTATTGTTTTTCTGTTTGATGCTTAGTTTGTTGGTGGTAAAAAAAGTAGAGGGATTTGGTCCTACGCGGTTAAGTCCGTCAAGTTCAGGGCCAAACTCTTCTATTGACATAGTAACTCCAAATAAAAAAGCGGAATTAGAAAGTGAAAAGACCAGGGCTAAAGAAGTTGAAGAAATTAAAGAAGTTAAAAAACTTAAAGAAGAAAAAGGAAATAATGATTTATTTTTTATTATGATAGCGGGAATAGTTGCCGGCGGACTATTTTTGAAATTTTCCAAAAAGAAAAAAAATAAAAAAACAAAATAGAGTCTATTATTTTTGAAAATTTATTGTATATGCATGATTGAAATATAATTTTCATCAAGGGGTAAGTATTTTCTATTGACAAAAAGAAAAAAAGTGATATATTTATGATAGCGGGAAAAATATATAGTCTTTTTAAACTTTAACCGACAAAGGCAAATTCGTTGTAAAACGAAGACG
>JAGLIU010000025.1 GCA_023142805.1 Candidatus Omnitrophota bacterium
CCGCAGGCCGAAGGCCGAGGACTGTCTGAGCCAGGATTACCCTTACCGGTCTGATCCCCCCACCCTTACATGTTTTGTCCTCCCACATAAATTTTTGTTATTTTCTCCTGAACCGCTTTTCTAACTCATCTACAGTGATATCAAGTCTTGTAGGTCTTCCATGCGGACAAGTGAACGGCAATTCACACCTTTCGAGCTGCTCCAAAAGTACCCGCATCTCATTCGGCCTCAGCACATCTCCCGCTTTGATCGCGCCACGGCATGAAGCGATCTTTACAAGCTCATCTACTTTGTCAATCTTACTCAAGTTGAGATCAGCAATATCCAACAACATATCATTTACGACTGTCTTAACATCTCTATCTTTTATTATCGCCGGAACCGCCTGTATTACAAATGAGTTTTCTCCAAACGATTCTATGTGAAATCCTAATAATCTGAAATTTTCCATTACTTTTTCCATGATCACAACTTCTTCCGCGGAGAGGTCTATCCTCACGGGAAAAAGTAAATTCTGAATTTCAGGAGCACGTTCTTCTTTCGCTTTGCTGAAAACTTCATAAAGAATACGTTCATGAGCAGCATGCTGATCTGTGATCACGATCTCCCGGCCTTTCATCTGTACGATATAACACTCGGCCAGTTGAAATATATCACTTCCGGTTTTGGCCTGAAATCTTTCTTCCCAGACAGGCGCCCCGGGCTTCCTTCCGCAAGACTTCCCTTCCGCGGGAACATCTTTTATTTGGTATAAAAATTCTGATTGAGCTTCAGAATGATCACGCAAAACCACGTTTTCCCGCGCGATCATATCCGGCCCCAAGGACACATCAGCGAGATGTTTGTCCACCACCTGCTGACGGACAATATCAAATCCGGATCTTACGGTTTTCATAACAGTTTCTTTCAACGCTCTTTCATCACTGAATTTTACTAAAAGTTTAGCGGGATGGACGTTAACGTCAATCTCCGACATATGACTTTTTAAAAAAAGCACCGCTGACGGAAATCTTCCTCTCTCCAGCATACTTCTATACGCTCCATACAAAGTATCGTTTAATAGCTTGCTTTGAAAAAACCTTCCGTTAATATAAAAGATCTGCCCTCTTCTGTCCCGACGAGTAATTGATGGTTCGCTGATAAACCCGGTGACCTTATATTTTCCGGAATGATCTTTTATCTTTATCATATGTTCAACGATCTCTCCTCCTAAGATAAGACCTATCCTGTCGGAAACACCCATGTTCTTTGACGCGTGAAGAAAACTTCTTTCCCCCTGGGTAAGCTTAAACTCAATATGCGGATGAGCAATGATCAATTTGCCCACAATATTCACTATCTCTGATAATTCACTGGCTTCTTTTTTAAGGAATTTCCTTCGGGCCGGCACATTATAAAAAAGATTTCTGACTTCGACAGTCGTACCTCTCTCTCTTCCGACAGGACGCGATTCTAGTATTTCTCCGCTTTCGATATAAATATATGTACCATTCGGGCTATTACCATCAAAAGTTGTAAGTTCCACCTTCGCGACAACAGAAATACTCGATAAAGCTTCGCCCCTAAACCCCAATGTTGTTATTCTTTCAAGATCGTCAATATCTCTTATTTTGCTTGTGGTATGGGGCATACAGGCTATATTCGCGTCTTCTTCACTCATACCTTCACCATTATCCGCGATCCGTATCAACGTTTGTCCCGCATTCTCAAGCTCTATTTCAATACTATCGGCACCGGCATCAATAGAATTCTCTATAAGCTCTTTTACCACAGAAGCCGGACGATCCACAACCTCACCTGCCGCGATCTTCCCGATAGTCTTCCCGGTTAATATGTTAATTCTATTTTTCATATAAACTCCTTGGTTTACATCTCCGTAAAATTAAGAACAAAAGCATGAGAATATTCTTCAACCGCGCATTGTGCCTCTACGGAAAAAATATCCTCGTTAGGCATGATAAAGCTCTTTCACTTCGTCTCTTCTCCCAGCGTTTTCTTAAATTCCGCGATTTTTTTAAGCGCTTCCATCGGAGTCATGTTATCCATATCCATCCTCTTTATTTTGTCGATAACCGGATGCTCCAAAAACGATTGCTCAAAAAGATCCATCTGCTTTTCGTTTGTACGATCCTTTTCCGAAAAACGGGACTTTGTATTGCCTGTAGCTGAATCTTTTCGCAGATTATTTAATATTTCCCTCGCGCGTTCAACCACATGCTTAGGCATACCGGCAAGTTTAGCTACATGTATACCAAAACTTTCGTCACAACTGCCTTCAGTGGCTCTATAAAGAAAAACTATATCATTCCCCCATTCCTGTACCGCAAGATGATAATTTTTTACACCTTCCATTATCTCAGCAAGCTCTGTGAGCTCATGATAATGTGTAGCAAACATAACTTTTGAACCGGCGATCTTATGATGCATAAATTCAACAACTGCCCAAGCTATGGACACTCCGTCATAAGTACTTGTGCCTCTCCCGATCTCATCAAGAATAATAAGGCTTTTTCCTGTAGCGTTATTCAAAATATTCGCGGTTTCCAGCATCTCGACCATAAATGTACTCATCCCCTGATATAGTCTGTCCGAAGCCCCGACACGTGTAAACACTTTATCTACAACCCCTAATTCCACTTCTCGAGCGGGGACAAAACTTCCCATCTGGGCCATTATGGCAATAAGTGCTGTTTGCCTTATAAATGTTGATTTTCCTGCCATATTCGATCCTGTAATAATAAATATCCTATCTCCGTTAGAATTCATAGACACATCATTCGAAACAAACTCTTTTCCTCTAAGTATTTTTTCCAAAACAGGATGACGCCCATCAACTATTCGCGTCAATTCTCCATAATTCACTTTAGGTCGACAATAACTATTTTTAACGGCTATTTCCGCTAGAGCGGTCAAAACATCCATTTTCGCGATACATGAAGAGGCGTTCTTTAACCTCTCTATTTCTGAACCTATCTTACCGCGAAGCGCGCAAAAAATATCATATTCCAGATTTTTAAGACGTTCTTCCGCCCCTATGATCTTGAATTCTTTTTCTTTTAATTCTTTCGTCACGAAACGTTCCGCGTTAACAAGCGTTTGTTTGCGCATATAATCTTCCGGAACGTTTTTTATATTGGATCTCGTCACTTCTATGTAATACCCAAAAACTTTATTAAATCCTACCTTTAGAGAACTCACACCTGTTCGTTCAATTTCACGTTTTTGCAGCTCCGCCACCCAGTCTTTTCCTTCTGATACCATTTCTTTCAATTCATCGACTTTTTCGTCATATCCTTTTTTTATAAGACCACCGTCTTTTATCGTTATCGGAGGATTTTCTTCCAAACAATTTTCTATCCGCTCTATTAGAGTCTCAAAATCACCCAAACCCGAAACCATATTCTTCAAACATGCCGCCGCGTCTTCAGAAAGGATTTTTTTTAGTATCTTTACATTTTTAAGCGATGCCGCCAAAACTCTCATATCTCGCGCGTTCGCGCTACCCAGGCTTACCTTATTGGACAACCGCTCCACATCATAAATATCCGCGAGCAATTCCCTAACTTTGCCGCGTTGATCTTGAGATCCATGAAAATGTTCTATAACATCCAGTCTTTCATTTATCTTTTCTATCTCCAAAAGCGGATACAATATCCACTGCTTTAATCTTCGCTTCCCCATAGGTGTTTTTGTAACATTAAGCACGCCGAAAAGTGTATTTTTCGAGGAAAGGTCCTCATTATTTTGCGTAAGTTCCAAATGTCGATAAGTATTTCTGTCCATAGACATGAACTGATCCGCGCGATATGTTGATATCACATCAATATTGCTTAATGTGGTTTTCTGTGTATCCTCAAGATATTTTAATAACGCTCCCGCCGCTCCCAGCGCGAGGGGCATATCTCCACAACCAAACCCCTCAAGACTTTCCACTTCAAAATGACGCTTGATATCATTATTCGAAAGCTTCGTATCAAATAACCAATCCTCATTTTTTGTAATAACACCGACATTTATTTCGGCAAATTCTTTAAAATATTCTGTTTTTGAGAAACTTTCAGGGATAAGACATTCTGTGGGCGAAATTTTGAAAAGTTCGGAAGAAAGCTCTTCCTTACTGGATAATTCGGTTACACGAAATTCTCCGGTTGATAGATCGGCATACGCTAAACCAAAAACACCATCATCCGAAGTTAAAGATAATATGTAATTGTTTAAAGAACTTTCCAGAAGCTCATCCGCAATAAACGTCCCCGGCGTTATTATGCGTGTCACACCACGGTCTACGAGCTTCTTCCCGGGAGTCGATTCTTCAACTTGCTCACAAATCGCTACTTTTTTACCTTGTCTGATCAGTCTGGCGATATAACTGTCCGCGGCATGATGAGGTATCCCGCACATGGGAACTTTGTTCCCCTCACCAGCTCCTCTGGAAGTTAGTGTAATATGAAGGATCTTCGCGGCTTCCAGGGCATCATCAAAGAACATCTCATAAAAATCTCCAAGTCTAAAAAAAAGTATAGCGTCTTTTTGCCCCTGTTTGATGTCTAAATACTGCCGCATCATCGGAGTAAGCCCGGATTTCATATCATATCCTCCCGCCTGCCATATACCAAAGTCCTAAAAACCTGACGTAATTTAAAATGAAAAAAGGCCAAGAGCCATAAACCATGACCCCTGACCCTTGTATTCAAGTTAACACAAAGAAACTCTATCAAATAGATTTTCTTCTGAACCTTTTGAAAAGGCCTTTTTGAGCGACTTTTTTCTGTTCGGTCTTGGCTTTTTCTTTCTTCATATCTTCAACAGAATGTTCTTCTTTTTTCTCAGCGTTTATTTTAGAACTCCCTGTTTTCTTTTTTGTGGTAGTTGTTTTTTTCGCTTCGTCTTCTTTGACTTTTTCTGCCGCCGGCTTCTTTTTCTTTTCTTTTTTTACCACTTTTGTCTTGCCTAAAAGATCTTCATCAGGAATGGTCCTTTTAGTAAATTCAATAATAGCGGTCTGAGCCCCATCCCCTTTACGAATACCCACAGCCATAATGCGTGTATATCCACCGGAGATATTTTTATACAAAGGTCCTACATCCTCAAAAAGACTTTTAACCATATCTCTATCGCACAGTTTCTGAAAAGCTCTTCGTCTCGCGGCAACAGAATCTTTATCTTTCTTCGCGAGAGTTATCAACGGTTCAATAAAAACCCGTAGCGCCTTGGCCTTTGCCATCGTGGTCTCAATCCTCTGATATTTGATCAATCCATTTGCCATACATTTCAACGTGGCTTTACGCCAGCTTGTTCTTCTATTAAGTCTTCCTTTTTTCTTACAATGCCTCATTATATATCCCCTTCATTAAATACTAAAGTTGCGGCGGAAACTTATTCTTCGTCCAAATCCATACCCAGTCTTAATCCCATAGTTTCCAACACAGCGTTGATCTCATTCAACGATTTTTTGCCAAAATTCTTATATTTGAGCATCTCCGTTTCTTTCCTGCCCACCAGATCCCCTATCGTGCGAATGTTAGCTTCAGCCAGACAATTTGAACTTCTTACGGAAAGCTCCAGTTCTGAGATAGGTTTGTTCATTTTTTTATGCAGATCTTCTTTCCCCTTGGACTCTTCCTCTTCATCTTCTATATCCTCGGGAAGTTTTCCTATCCCCGCGAACACATCAAGATGTCTCTGCAGAATGTTAGACGCGTAAAGAACAGTCTCCTTAGGATCCATACTACCATCCGTAAATATATCCAAAATCAGTTTATCGTAATCCGTAATATGTCCTATTCGTGTATTCTCAATCGCGATATTTACTCTTTTTACGGGAGAAAAGAGCGAATCTATAGCTATCGTACCTACTGAATCATTATCAGTTTTATTTTTTTCAGAGGACACATAACCACGTCCGCGTTCTACCTTCATTTCCATCTCAAACTTCACACCTTCGGTAAGCGTCGCGATATGATGATCCTTATTCACTATTTCCACAGTTTCATCGCATTTAATATCGTTAGCGGTAACCTCACCCTTTTTGTCCACACTTATATGCATGGGTTTAGGCGTTTTAAAATGAGATCTGAGAACCAGGCCCTTTATGTTCATTATGATCTCGGTCATATCTTCATATACCCCGGGGATCGTACCAAATTCATGCAGAACACCATCAACTTTGATCTGAGTTACCGCAGTACCTTCTATCGATGAAAGTAATACCCTTCGTAGCGAATTGCCAATAGTAGTACCATATCCCTTTTCAAATGGTTCCGCTACTACCTGACCGTATGTCTTGGTATATGTCTTTTCATCAAACATTATTACTTTTGGTAATTCGAAATTCTTTAATCTCATACTCATTTACAAGCCTCCCCTTAATTCATTGTTAAAGTTATTTGGAATACAACTCAACGATGAGGTTTTCTTCAATAACCATACCAATATCCTTTTTCTCCGGCATACGCAATATCTTCACAGCAAGCGCGTCAGTTGCGACTTCCATCCATTCCGGCGTACCTCTATCTTCCACAACCTTGGCTGTGTTTTTGATCTCTTTTAGTTGCTTCCCGTCCCCGGCAATAGTAATTTCATCGCCTTTGCTAACAAGAAATGACGGTATATTCACTTTGCGTCCGTTAACTTTAACAAATCTGTGCCCTACCATCTGTCTGGCGGCATTGCGAGAAGCTGAAAAACACGCTCGAAACACCACATTGTCAAGCCTCCGCTCTAAAAGCTGAAGGAGAACTTCGCCTGTAGCGCCTTTAGATTTTTCAGCTTTTTTAAAATAATTCTTAAATTGTTTTTCCAGAACTCCGTAAACCCTTTTAGTCTTTTGTTTTTCCCTGAGCTGTACAGCATAATCCGAAGATTTTCTCCTTCGCTGCTGCCCATGTTGTCCCGGCGCGTATTCTCGTTTTAAAAAAGCACATTTATCAGAAGTACATTTAGTGCCTTTAAGAAAAAGCTTTTCGCCCTCTCTTCGACAAAGCCGACATAATGCCGTTGTTGTCCTAGCCATATCTTTTTTCTCCTTTTTTGCGTCTCTGGTGTTTCTAAAGTTTGTAACGTTCCTTGTAGCTTAACCCTACAAACCCCGATTATACTCTTCTTCTCTTCTTTGGCCTGCAGCCGTTATGAGGTGTTGGGGTCAAGTCAAGTATAGCTTTAGTCGTAAGACCTTCGGCTCTTATGCTTCTCACGGCACTTTCCTTGCCGGAACCCGGACCTCTGAGAACCACATCCACTTCTCTTATCCCATGCAATTTCGCCTTTGTTATCGCGTCTTTCGCGGCAATACTCGCCGCGAAAGGCGTAGATTTTCTGGAACCTTTAAATCCCGCTATACCCCCTGAACTCCAGCATAAAACCTTTCCCTGCTTGTCTGTTACGGTAACAATGGTATTATTAAACGTAGCATGAACAAATACCTTGCCACTCGATATCTTTACTAATATCTTCTTACGCCTTTTTGACTTTGCTTTCTTCTGCACGTTAAATTCTCCTTATTCATTCTAAATCCGGGGTACAAAACATCCCTGCCCCCATCACAATTGAACCCTAAACTTATTTATTACGTGGATATCGCTTTCCTTGCCGCTTTATCTTTAAAAGCCCCTATGGTCCGCTTGGGCCCCTTACGCGTCCTCGCGTTTGTCTTGGTCCTTTGTCCACGCGCGGGAAGATTTCTTTTGTGACGCAAACCTCGATAAGAACCTATACTCATAAGTCTCTTAATATTTGATATCTGTAACCTGCGCAAGTCTCCCTCAACCTGGTATGAATCCTGTAAAATACGCGTAATGGACGTAATATCACTATCATCAAGATCTTTTGCTTTTTTGTCCGGGGAAATACCCGTCTCAGTAAGAATATCCTTCACGATCTTTGGACCTATCCCAAAAATATAAGTCAAAGCGATCTCTATTCTTTTTTCATTTGGTATATCCACACCAATTATTCTCGGCATTTCTTCTCCTTATTTAGTTCGTTGTCGCAGTTTGTAGTTGATAATCAACAGTTTATTCAGCACCGGGCTTTCTATTAAATTCGACACTTTTCTTCAAGCCACGAACTATAATTTACCGGCTACTAACTTCCCTATCCCTGTCTTTGTTTGTGTTTGGGGTCTTTACAGATCACCCTCACAACACCTTTACGTCGAATAATCTTACAATTTGCGCACATTTTTCTAACACTTGGTCTTACTTTCATATTATTTCTCTCTTTGTATGATCCTTCCTCTATCCAAATCATATGGTGACAATTCAATCGTTACTTTATCTCCGGGAACTATACGAATAAAATACATCCTCATTTTCCCGGACACATGGGCCAACACCATATGGTCGTTCTCCAATTTTACTTTAAACATCGCGTTAGGCAATGTTTCAATTATTTCTCCTACAACTACTATCGGTTCTTCTTTCGGGCTCACGTTATTATCTCCGCTTCTTTTTGTCCTACAATGATCGTATCCTCAAAATGAGCCGACAACCGCCCATCCCGGGTTACCGCCGTCCACCCATCCGATCTGATATCTATATCTCTCGTTCCACTATTTATCATCGGTTCTATCGCCAGAACTAATCCTTCCTTGAGAACAGGTCCTTTACCGCGCTCTCCCCAATTAGGAACTTCAGGAGCTTCATGTAAATTCTTACCTACACCATGTCCGACAAACGTTCTAACTTCTTTCAATTTGGCTTTTTGAGCCACTTTTTCAATAGCATGCGAAATATTCGAAAGTCTACTTCCGGCAATCGCTTGTTCTATGCCCGCTTCAAGACACTTCCTTGCGACATCTATAAGTCTCTCCGCCTCAGAAGATATCTTGCCCACTGAAAATGTCCGCGTCGCGTCAGTAAAAAACCCATTTTTTTTTGCTCCTACATCCACACTTATAATATCACCCTCACGCAAAACAACTTCATCAGATGGTATACCGTGCACAACCACTTCGTTAACGGAAGCACAGATCGACGCTGGAAACCCCTTATATCCTTTAAATGCCGGAACCGCATCCGATTCGCGAATAATCTTTTCGACATACCGATCCAGCTCCAACGTAGAAATTCCGGGAACTATTTTCGCTTCAACATAAGAAAAAACCTTTTTTAATACGTCTCCGGAAGATCTTATCTTCCTCATATCCTTCGTACTAGTTAGAATCGTCATTCTCTATTAGTCCCTTTTTTTTTAAAAGAATGTCTATTTCATCAAAGAGCTTTTTCGCCTGGACATCTCCATCAACCTCATTTAACAGACCTTTTTCGTTATAATAAACGATAAGATCTTTTGTTCTTTTTCCGTATACCGCCAAACGATTTTTCACGGTTTCAGGACTATCATCTTCCCTCTGAATAAGCTTCACATTACATTTGTCACATATATTCTCAACCCTCGGGGGGATATTGACCACATGATAGTTCTTACCACATTTTTCACACACACGCCTGCCGGAAAGTCTGTATACCGCGACTTCTTCTGAGGTCTTAAAATATAATACCGTATCCAAAGATTTATTTTCTTCTCTAAGCGCTTTATCCAGAGATTCCGCCTGAATACGAGTACGCGGATATCCGTCTAAGATCACACCATCCGCGGCATCCGGTTTATTCATCCGTTCTGTTACCGCTTTTGTTACAATATCGTCAGGAACAAGCTCGCCCGAATTCATATATGTTTCTATTTCCGCACCAAGTTCACCACCCTCTTTAACAGCTTCACGCAACATAGCCCCGGTAGATATATGCAACAATCCATACGCCTTTATAAGCATATCAGCCTGTGTCCCCTTACCTGCTCCCGGAGGTCCCAAAAGAACCATATTCATATACTTCTCCTCTATCATGATATCCTTCCTTTAACCCTGCCCTTTTTCATAAAACCTTCGTAATGTCTCATAAGCATATGCGATTCCACCTGACGCATCGTATCCAACATAACACCAACAATTATCAGAAGCCCTGTCCCTCCAAAGAAACTCGCGACAAGGAACGGAATACCGATCTGACTGCTTATAACACTCGGAAGCACCGCTATTATGGTAAGAAACATAGCTCCGGGAAGCGTTATACGTGTCATTATAAAATCAAGATACTCCGCGGTTTGCCGTCCCGGACGTATCCCGGGAACAAATCCGCCGAATCTTTTCATATTATTAGCCATATCAACAGGATTAAACGTTATCGCCGCGTAAAAGTAACAAAAGAAAAGTATCAAAAGCGAATAAACAACATAATAAAGAGGACGACCCATCATAAGGGAACTCGCCATTCCCTGCAAAGCTCTATTCTGTACAAACCCGGCTATAGTCGCGGGAAATAAAATAATAGACTGCGCGAAAATGATAGGAATAACACCACTCTGATTCACTCTAAGAGGTATGTATGTACTCTGTCCGCCATAGATCTTACGTCCGACAACTCTTTTCGCGTATTGTATGGGTATCTTTCTCTGCCCTTGAGTTATAAGCACAACCGCGACAATAACTGAGACAAACATTACAACCAAAAATACGATCTTAAAAGGATCTATTTGGGCCTCACCGGAAGTGCCGGGTGTAGCCAATGAAATAAGCTGTATGATCGCGGTAGGAAGTCTGGAAATAATACCTGCCGTAATGATCAGGGATATCCCGTTACCTATGCCCTTTTCCTGTATCTGTTCCCCAAGCCACATGATAAAAGCGGTACCAGTAGTAAGTGTAACTACCGTCAATAGCCTAAACCCCCACCCAGGGAACTGAACGATCTGCATTCCCTGAAAATGAGCGGGATTTTCAAGCCATAACGCTATAAAGAACGACTGGATGATCGAAAGCGCTATTGTACCGTAACGCGTATACTGTGTTATAACCTTGCGACCTTCCTCTCCCTGCCGGGCAAGGCGTTCCAGAGCGGGTATAACCGTGGTCAAAAGCTGTAGAATAATTGACGCTGAGATATACGGCATAATACCAAGAGCAAATATGGTAAGTCTGCTCATCGCGCCGCCGGAAAACATGTTCATTATACCAAAAAGCGTTCCCCCTTGCGTTTTAGCGATATTATCAAAGAACTGCGCGAGTTTCATTCCGTCTATCCCCGGAGTTGGAACGAACGCTCCAATACGATAAACCGCTATCAACCCAAGCGTAAACAAAATCTTTTTCTTTAGATCTGGTATCTTAAAGACATTAGAAACAGCCTCAAACACTGGTCTCTCCCTTTTTCTTTATCAACTTATCTTTAACTCCTGCCCATTTAACTATTTCAGCTTTCCCACCGGCACCTTCTATCCCCTTGATAGCGCCTTCTGAAAAAGCATTCGCTTTTATTGTCAATGTTTTACTCAATTTTCCTTTGCCGAGAATTTTGTATGGCAACGCCCTTTTTCTTAAGATCCGTGTTTTTAAAAGTAATTCTTTATCGATAACAACACCATCTTCTATCTTGTCACTTTTCTGTAACGTGGAAACGTTAACAACACTCCATTCCTGTCCAAATTTATTGGTAAATCCGCGCTTTGGTAAACGTCTTATGAGAGGCATCTGCCCTCCCTCAAAACCCGGGTTATAAGTTCCACCGCCCGAACGCGCTTTGGCTCCTTTATGACCCTTTCCTGAGGTCTTGCCCTTACCCGACCCTATACCCCGGCCTTTTCTTTTCCCTTTACCCTTTATCCCTCTTGGTCTTCTAATATCTTCTACTTTAAGCACCATTATTTTTCCTTTTCTCTTATAACTTAAAACTTGTAACTAATTTAGCCTCTTCGTGAAAGCCTTAATCTGCTGAATCCTTCGATAGTAGCGTTTATAACATTTATAGCATTTCTCGACCCAAGACTTTTGGTCAATATATTTTTTATGCCTACCGCGTCACAAAGCGCTCTCACCGGACCTCCGGCAATAACACCGGTACCTGAACTCGCGGGCTTAAGCATAACTCTGGAAGCTTTAAAAACCCCTATGACCTCATGCGGAATAGTTTCCCCTTTCATCTTAACCGGGATCAAACTTTTTCTTGCCTTTGAGGACCCCTTACGTATAGCTTCAACAACTTCATTCGATTTGCCGAATCCCATTCCGACCTTTCCGTTTCCGTCTCCAACTATAACTGTCGCGTTAAACGAAAAATTCTTACCACCCTTAACAACTTTTGCCACTCGGCTGATCTTCACAACACGTTCTATCATCCCATCATCAGGTTTTCCGAATGAATCTTTTTTACCGCCGCCCTTTTTTTTGCCGGCAGCTCTCACATTAGGTCTTTCTTCTTTTTTAGCTACTTTCTGCTCCGGTTTAACTTCCACAGATTTAACTTCCGCGGGTTTAACTTCCGCCGCCTTCGGATCAGCGGCGGTTACATCTTTCTTTTCTTCTTTCGGCATTTGTCCTCCTGTAGTCTCCACCTAAAATTCTAACCCGCCTTTTCTGGCCGCGTCGGCAATAGTTTTCACTACTCCATGATAAAGATATCCCGCCCTGTCAAAAACCACCTTTTTAATACCTTTTTCTATGGCGAACTTCGCGATATCGGTACCCAGAGCTTCGGCAAATTTTATGTTTTTTCTTGTTTTCGCATCTTTGGCGTCTTTCATATCCACATTTTTAGTCGACACCCCGCATAAGGTCTTTCCTTCGACATCATCTATAAGCTGAACATATATGTTCTTGTTACTTTTGTGAACACACATCCGCGGCTTTTGATCTGTTCCGCTTATCTTCTTCCTTATCGACTTTTTTCTTCTGTTTCTTCTTTCAATCTTATCCATAATATACCTTAATTTTGATTTTTTAATGTTTTGTCATTACTAGGCTACGCTCTTGCCCTGTTTCTGTCTCACATATTCATCCTCATATCTGATCCCCTTACCCTTATAAGGCTCAGGAGGATAATAACCACGTATTTCAGCCGCGCATTCACCAACCTTCTGCTTGTCAACACCTTTCACAACAATCTCTGTCGCGGCCGGTGTTTCTATCGTAACATCTTCAGGAGGAGTATGATTGATACTATGTGAAAACCCAATATCCAAAACTAAAGTTTTGCCTTTCATCTGTGCTTTATATCCTACTCCCTGAATCTTAAGTTTCTTCTGAAACCCTTCTTTGAGACCTGTAACCATATTCTGTACAAGACTCCTGCT
Source organism: Candidatus Omnitrophota bacterium (assembly GCA_023142805.1). GTDB lineage: Bacteria > Omnitrophota > Gorgyraeia > Tantalellales > Tantalellaceae > JAGLIU01. The sequence continues at coordinate 13,123 of JAGLIU010000025.1, forward strand.
TGTGCCATGAAGGGCCCTGTTCTCACGTGAATCCGAGGGTCGGGTTATCTCAACCTTATTATCCTTAACTTCAGCGACAAATCCTTCGGAAAGCATATATTCAAGAGTTTTCCCGCTACCTTGAACTTTTATATTCTGCCCCTCTACTTCAATCTTAATCCCGCTTGGCACATCTATAGGTCGTCTTCCTATTCTGGACATTTCTTCTCCTCATTTACCAAATTTGACAAATAACTTCGCCGCCAACCTCTTGCTTTTTTGCTTCAAAATCGGTCAATAATCCCTTACTGGTTGATATGATGGAAATCCCAACTCCACCCATAACGCTTTTGACTTTATCCGCCGCCGCGTAATGACGAAGCCCCGGTCTGGATACGCGTTTAAGACCCTCTATCACACTAACGCCATTATCCAGATACTTAAAATAAACCTTTATCCGTCCTTGTTTGTTATCTTCAATAGCCTTATAGTCTTCTATAAAACCTTCACGTTTCATTATCTCAACAATACTTTCAATGATACCCGACTTTTTAATTATAGCCGTCTTTTTTTCCGCCATTAACGCGTTTCTTAATACAGTCAATTGATCCGCGATCAAATCAGTAACACTCATTATTTCTCCTCTTAATTTTTCTTAAATACCATGAACTACATCCTATAGTTTAACCTTACCAGCTTGCTTTCTTTATTCCGGGTATATCCCCACGAGACGCCATTTCCCGAAAACATATACGGCACAACTTAAATCTTTTCATATATCCCTTTTTTCTACCGCATATCTGACATCTTGTGATCACCCTGGTACTAAACTTAGGTTCCCGCCTGGATTTTTCTATCAACGCTTTTTTAGCCATATTTTTTTGTCCTTTACTCCTTATTTCCTGCTGAACGGCATACCAAAACCTTCTAAAAGGCTCATTGCCTCATCCTTAGTTTTTGCCGAGGTTACAAAACTTATATCCATCCCGTGAGTAACCGCCACCTTATCAAGTTCAAGTTCAGGAAATATCGTCTGCTCCTTTATCCCCAGCGTATAATTACCATTCCGATCAAACGCCGTACGCGATACTCCCCTAAAGTCCCTGATACGCGGAATAACAAAATTTATAAGTCTATCTAAAAATTCATACATCATTCTCTTTCTGAGAGTAACTTTAGCACCTATTTCCATTCCTTCTCGGAGTTTGAAATTTGA